>DATNPC010000133.1:0-3257 GCA_036703375.1 Allocoleopsis sp. | reverse complement strand
AAGCAATAGTCGCTTGCAAATTCACCGTCGGTTCCGCCTGAATGCCACCCAAGACCGTGCAGTGAATCAGGTTCAGGTTCAGGTTTCCTTGAATGGTGAGTCTACCCTTGATTAATAACCCGTTTAAGGTCAGACTTGCCCCCGCACCCATTGCTGTAACTACGATATTCGTTGACTGAATGGCAGCACGAGTACCATCGCTGGCTTCCAGGGTAAGCTGGCTGGCTTCAGGTAGAGTAATCGTAAGGGGGCGATCGGCACTGCCATAGATGCCGTTGTCGGTCATCTGAATCACGCCCTGACGTTCAGGTTGACTTTCCCAGTTTGCCAGAGCAGCCTCAAGGCTTTGAAGGGTTTCCTTTCTCCCTACCAGGACTGACCAGATTTTCTCAGCAGAGCGATCTGCCAGGGTTGAATGGCGATCGTAGGGGCCGCCGCCAATATCCCCACTAAAACCGTAGCAGTAGCTTATTTCTAACCCAGGGGGAGCGCTATTTTCGGCAGTAGGCGGCACAACTAAACGTCCTCGCTCTACATCGATCGCGATTTGCCCAGCCCCAAGTTCATATTGTTGCCCATCTGCTAATCGCAAGCTGACCACCTGCATGGGCGGTACGGGTACGTCATCTTTGATGATGTAGAGACTGCGATCGGTCCCGTAAAATTTGCTGTTGGGTGGTTGCTGCTGCGGGGCTATTTTCTGATATTGTGCTTTGTACTCCTGCAAGTCGGCTGTGAATGCTTCGACGCTGATCGGGCAGGGCAGATGAATGGCCTCGGTGCGTTGGGTGATATCAGTTTTGGTTTGGGGACGGTTGAACAGGGGAGTATCCTGACCCAGGGGATGAATGGCATAGTGTCCGCCTCCCAGGTCAACGGCTGAACTTTTCTGCATGGGATAGCTTTGCAGTCGCCAGACAAACAATCCTAAATTCAAAACATTGGATTGACCTCGAATTGGATATTGTGAGGCAATGCGACGGACATCAACTGTGTGAGACAACGAATCGAATGGTGAGTTTAGCTGATCTAATGTTGTTTTGTTACGAATATCTAACGTACTGCCTTTGTTCGATCGCACATGGTTGACCCGCTGAGTCACACTCACCCCATCGAAGCATTCCACAATTTTAGAGCGCCACCTAGTTACATCCAATGTAATGCTCTCTAAAATGGCAGACCCTCCCTTACGCCGACGATAGGCGATCGTATTTGCCACATAGGAGCGATGGCTCAAACGGGTGCTTTCCCGATCGCTGAGGCTGCTAATCCACAACAGATCGGCAATGTAAGGAACAACCCACTCGTCACAGGTTTGAATAAACCAGTTCTCGTATAGCCCTTCAATATCGGCTTCGATTTCTTCAAGTTCAGTTTCCATCACCGCCATGAGTGCCCGTAGAGGTTCTCCCTGGGCAGCATCTCGCTGACGATAAATCGCTGGTAGGAGGTGATAGAGGCGTTCTGGGCTTTGCTGATTCATCTCCACTCCTTCAAAACAGTTCCTTGTGCAGCGGAATTCAACAGCAGGATCTGAGCAGGTTTTGCTTTTGCTTCTTTGTTATCCCAACGGGCTAACTGAGCAATCAGAAACGATTCCAGGGGCGGTTTTTTTTTAGGCTGGGTTGGATCTGCTGCATACTGACTATCGAGATACAAGGCATCCAAATCGACCGCAATCACACCCTCGACAGATTGAATAATTTGGATGACTTCTGAAGCGGCTACTCCTTGCCCAAAATCCCGTGTAGCAACGCTAAACGCATGGCTCAAAGCTTGTTTAATTTGAGGTTCTATTTGCTCAAATCGATAGCGATCGCCGACTAAAACCTTTGCTTCTAAGTTAAACAAACAATCTTCAGGATCATAAGAGGAAACTTGCACAGGTTGAAGCGCATTCCCCGCCGCCGCGATCGCATCTCGTAAGGTATTGCACAATGCCGCAGGAGCCACTTGACCATCTTCGTCTGCGACGGTGATGTAAATTTGTCGCATTTCCCCAGTCCAGATCAGGGACGCCTGCGCTTTGCCAATCCCTGCAAAACTCCGGGCAAAATTCTCGAAATCGCTCAGAGACACGACATGATCCAGCGTAAGAACCGTGCGGGGTGCATTTTTGCGAACGATATTAAAGGAATCGCGATCGGCAGCACCCCCAGCAGGCAGAGGATTGGTGACTTCCCGAATTCCTAATGGACGATTCTGGAGCAAGATCAGCGATCCAGCTTTTACTTCCCCCGCACGTCCAATGCCACTACGGTAGGTAGCACGCACATTCTCCTGTCCGCTGGGTAATCGTGCGCCCCGAATCCCATCTCCAAAAATGATCCGAGTTTGTCCTTGCTCGTCGGTTTGCACGATATAACACTGGCTACGAGCGTCTTGATTGTGTAGGGATTGGACTTGTTGCCAGAGTACCTGGTTGACATAAACCTTGAGTGTACTTTGAACACCTGTTGATGTTGTTGATGAAACATAGGTCAACGGTGATTTTTTCAACGTAAACTGCTGATTTGCTTTGGTTCCATCACCGCTACCTAACACTTCATCGGTAATCGTTTCACCATGTGTAGCTAGCACAACATTTCCATAAATTTTTAGCATTTCCGAGTCATAGGCTTCAGGCTGAAGTGTTTCTTTAATGGTCAGTATTGTGTGTCCATCTACATCTTCCATGTGTTCGACAGTCACAACTTCAACAGAATTAGTTTTACTGCCACTGATGATTACAGATTGTCCAGGCTTGAAGTGAGTCTTAACGAGTTTGAGGGCGATCGCTGTTTTTTGACTCGTTTTCTGAATCTCAATCGGAGGGTTTAATTTGGTCTCCTGGAAGAGTTCTAGCTTCTCACTTTGGAGAAGAACAGACGTTTGACGCACATCAAACTCTCCTGATCCAATTCCTAAATCAACTTCGAGTCTGGTTATTTGACTTTCCACACCAAAGTCAGAGTAAAAGATAGTAGAGGCGCTATTGACTTGGCAAAGTTTAGTTCTAAATTCAGTTTTATCAGTTTTATCCGATCGCTCAGGTTGACTTAAAACGATCCAACTTTTTGATAAAACCTTTGGATAAACTGTATCCAGATTGATTTGCGTTCCTTCAACACTAGGCTTAGGTTTGGTATCGCCTAGGCGAATGAAACTAAACGGCGTTTTTTCCTCTACCTTTAAAGCAGGGTTGAAGGGAATTTCGACGGTCAGGGTTTTATCATCGTTAATCGTAACAATGCTTCTCACCTGATTCTCAGCAATGA
>DATNPC010000132.1:0-5968 GCA_036703375.1 Allocoleopsis sp. | reverse complement strand
CCGCAACGGCCCCGTATCAGCACTCTTTTGCAAATCTTCTAGTAAATGGCGAGTACAAGCGAGGAGAATATCGGTATATTGGGCATCCTCTGATTCAATGTCCTCTTCATCAGCCGCAAAATAAACCACATAGAACTTCTGTTTTTCTAGAGAGTCTTTCAACCTCAGCAATTCCGTTGATTTCCCCGCACCCCGATGGCCAGAATACAACTGGCAAGTCTTCTGGTTAGAACGCTGAAGTCGAATCCCCAAATCTTCCAAAATATCCCCATCCCCCCGCACTTCCCGACAATCCACATAGTTTGGGTCGCCTGCGGGTAAAGGTCGAAACGGATCAAAGGCGTTGTAGAGATTTTTCAGTAAGTCGGGATTGGAATCCATAAATCCAAAAAATTGCAGTCGTCCGCTATCCTAGCCCACGTCTTGAGGTATGTAGAGGTGTATCGTTGTACGTCTACAAGGTTTCAGGAATAGGGTATGTTGTTTCCAGCTCTAATGTAGGTCTGAATAGAAGGGAAATTGCCGTCTTTTTTACCGCATTAATGGGCTGCCGTGATGATGAACCAAGTACCACTTTGATGCCATGCGTTCAAAAATATTCGTCGCCACTGACTGGGCTTGAACTCGTCTCCCACCACTCACTTGCAACAACTTCTCGACCAGAACGACGTAAGCCGTGTTGTCGCGAATTTCTGTGGCAAGAATATCCGTCTCAATCTCAAGATATTGCGTATTTCTAAAAATTAGCTCCCAAGACGAGCGAATCTCCTTCCATCCGCGCAGCACATTACGTCCGGGGTGAATGCAAAGACTGCCAGTTCCCTGCGACCAAACGGCACTCATCGCTTCGATATCTTTTTTCTCAAACGCCCGATAAAATGCTTCATTTGCTGATATAATCTGATTCCCCTCGTCAGCCATCGATCCACCTTGCCTGTCAGTTCGGATTGCGCGGTAGAACAATCTTACCGAACAGGGGTACGCAGCGAATTACCCATAATGAAGTGCCACTGACCCGTATGATCGAAAAAGGGGTCAGCTTTAATAACCGTTTTGGCATGAGTATTGTTTGGGAATTAGATTTTTACTCGCGTCCAGTCTTGGACGAGAATCAAAAAAAACTATGGGAAGTCTTGGTGTGCGAGAGCCCTTTGAGTACTCGCCAGTCAACTGACTCTCTTTTTCAATATGCTAGTTGGTGTCCCAATCAGCAGGTCAATTCCATCTGGTTGCGGGAGGCGTTGGAGGCAGCAATGCAAAAAAGCCAACAAACTCCCGAAACAATTCGCTTTTTTCGCCGCCAGATGAACAATATGATTACCAAAGCCTGTGAGGATTTGGGGATTCGCGCTCAAGCTAGCCGTCGTACCTATACCCTAGAGCGGTGGCTGCAACAACGAATTCACGATTTTTATCCCGAGCAACCGGGCTATCAAGCATCAGCGGCAGCATCGTCTTTTGTTCAATATCAACCCCAAGAACCTTCCTCTTTACCAGAGGCTTTGCAGTATGACAAGTGGGCGTTTGTCACGCTTGAAGCATCGGCATTTGAGGAAATGGACGAATGGGAAATTGATTTCGGGGAAGCTTTTCCCCTCTCGATGTTAGGACTTGCCCCTGATACTCGGATACCCGGAATTATTGTATTCTCGTCTAGAGCTACACCTGTTGCAGGTTGGATGTCAGGCTTAGAACTGGCCTTTGCCAGAGTTGAGAGTGGTTCGACCACAGGCAGATTATTACTGGAAACGGGTGCGAATGATAGCTGGATTCTAGCTACTATCAGAGACCCGCAAACTTTGGCAGAAGCTAAAGGGTTTGAGGCTGTCAAGAAAGCAGCCAGTGGGGTGCATTTTCTTGCCGTGCAGTCTAGCCCAACGTCAGAAGCCTTTGCAGGATTTTGGCTCCTGCAAGAGTTAAAGTAGCCTAGGGTGTTGGCGATCGCAATTTAGACGCATTGAACGTTGGTGAACAGGAAGGTTGGAACGTGGGAAGGTTAAACGTCATCACCGGATAACCGACTCGCACCAGCCTCCAACCTGCACGCCCTACAACACGGCAAAAGCAACCGACGACTGAAAACTGAAAACTGACAACTAGATATTGGTTATAAGTTCTATGGATTTGCCTTCATCGCTGCATGCCGAGCAGTTATTAGAGCTGGCCTTGCAATCAGGAGCGCAGTATGCAGAAGTCTATCAGTCGCGATCGCTGTCTCGACCTGTGTTTTTTGAAGCCAATCGGCTCAAACAGCTAGAAAGCAGCCAATCCGAAGGCGTAGCGTTGCGGGTGTGGCAAGATGGCTGTCCGGGACTTGCTGTTGCTTATGGCCCTGTTGCTGCCCAAGTTTTGGTAGACAGAGCGATCGCAATGACGCAGTTGAGCGAACCGGAACCTGTAGAACTGGCCGAAGCCCGCACCGATAACTATCCGGATTTGGGAGAGAAGGTAACAGTCGATGAACTGATTGCCCTAGGGAGAAATGCGATCGCGATGATTCGCGATGCCTACCCAGACGTTCTGTGTACGGCTGAGTTGGAATGCGAGGAAGAAACGACGCGATTGGTGAATTCTCTCGGATTAGATTGCTCGTATACCGATACCACACTCAGTTGCTTCTTGTCTGCCGAATGGGTGCGAGGAGATGATTTTTTGAGTATCGCCGACGGCCAGAGTCAGCGAGGAGCGTTGAATCCCGAAACTGTGGTGCAAAGCATTGTCCAACGCCTGGACTGGGCGCAAAACAATGTCTCCCACCCAGGAGGGCGCGTACCCGTTCTACTTACGGCTAAAGCGGCCGATCTGCTGTGGGATACCGTCCAATCTGCCTTGAATGGCAAACAAGTCCTAGAGAAAGCCTCACCGTGGAGCGATCGCTTGGGCGAACTCGTCATGTCACCACTCCTCACCCTCTCTCAGCAACCCGAAGTTGGCCCTTACAGTTGCCCTTTTGATGATGAAGGGACTCCAACCAAGCCCCTAATCCTCATTCGAGAGGGACGATTGCAGAAGTTTTATTGCGATCGCAGCACGGGTAGATTGCTCAGAACTGGCACGACTGGCAATGGCTTTCGACCGAGTATGGGCAGCTATCCAACGCCCGGTTTAGTTAACTTGCTAATCGAACCGGGAAAAGGCTCGCTACCTGACCTGATTCGGCAACTCGATGAGGGACTAGTCGTCGATCAGTTGTTGGGAGGCGGTGCTGAACTCAGCGGCGACTTTTCTGTCAACGTCGAACTGGGATACCGAGTACAAAAAGGACGGATTACAGGCCGGGTGAAAGACACCATGATTGCGGGTAATGTCTATAGCGTTCTCAAGCAACTGGTCGCTCTTGGAGGAGATGCGGACTGGAACGGTCCGTGTTACACGCCATCGTTGATAGTAGAGGGAATCTCTACTACAGGAAAAGGTTAGTGGTCTGTTGTTGGTTGTTAGTTGTTAGAAGTGACAAACGTTACCAGGGGGTGCCAATTATCGTAAAGCCTGCCCAATAATAGGGATGAGAGAAATTTTTGTTTTTATAATTTTTCAATTCGGGTGGCAAGGTGATTGCAGTGTCAGTTCTAATCAGCTGAGATGACTTCACATATACTTGCCCACGAAGCATGGCAAGCTGCGCCCGCCTCAAGGCTTCTGCCTTGGTTGTAACTTTGGCTTGGCGCAGTTGGTGATAAAACTCTGTGGTTAATGCCAAAGTACCAACATCATCCACTTTCCAAAGACTGGCCAGTGCTGACTTCACCCCAGCTTGTACTGCTAATCCGGCAAAGCCCATCTCGGCATTCTCATCCCCCAACGCTGTTTCACACGCACTCAGCACCAACAACTGAACCGTTGGAGGCGCATACCATCCGACTAGCCTCAGTTCGTCTAACCTCAGCTTAGTATCCCACAGTTGAATATAAGCCTTTTGCCTGCGTTGAGGCACAAAGGTGGCATGGGTTGCTAAGTGAACGATACCGAATTGCTTCTGCCGACGCACGCTTTTGAGATTATCCAGCGTGAATTGGTCATTAAGAAACGATTCGCCCTGCCCCAACTCGGCAACAATGGTAGATAATTCAACTGGAACAGCAGGTAAGGACGGTTGATTGGAGTTGGGAAATTGAGAAGCTCCCATCGCTAAAACTTGAGAGTCCTTCAAGGATTGATAACGGGTATCGGTCAGACTAACGCTAGGAATCGAACCAATGCTATACTTTTCTATCAAAAACTGCTTCCCATCATGCAGGGCAGCAAGGGGAAGCGATCGCAAACAATTATCGCTGGCGAAAACTAGTGTGTCGATGCCCAAGGCTTTTAGATAGCCTTCGAGAGGAGTAATCGTCCACTGATAGAGTTGTCGAGCAAGGGGCAGATAGCTGTTACTGGTGGAATCATTCACGCTGTGGCGGAACTTGCCCACCGCTGCACACAGCGTTTGACTGTCAGCGGCAGGAATACTCTTCTGAATTGGAGGGCCTTCAGGAGGGACTAACACCAGTTCCAATTGGTCGGGGAGCGGACGTGCATAAACAACAGCAGTTTTTTCCCCAGTTTGTCTCTCAATGGTCTTGAGGGTGTCTCGAAGGCTTTCTGCCGTGACTATTTCATCGCTCAGATTTTCCCTAAAATACTTCTCAAATTGCTCCTCAAAGTTTTGGTCAATAACTGCAACAATGTCATCTGTCGCTGGCACCTCAAGGGATAGTTCGCTCCCACGAAAGCGCCAGTCAATATCGTAGTCTCCGTTTGGAAAATCTCGGTTGATTTGGGTATCAGCACCCAGAGTATTCCCAATCTGATACGCTAAACACTCGACTGGATTGATACAGGAGTCTAGGGAGGGTATGGGTTCCGGGACTGGTATTGGCTCAGGGAGTATGGATGCTCCAGGAACAGAGATGATTTGCAGCCGATCTGCATCCTGTTTGTAAGTGAAGAAGTATGCTTGAGCGGGTGAAATCGTTTGCACCGACTCAGTATTGCCTCTAGTCAGGGCTCCCGCCGTTCCGTTCGTTCCAGCATCCCCCACAATAAAGGGAGTCACGCCTCCCCCCCCGTGGCGGAGAATAATTGTGCCACCGTCCGTCCCTCCAGCAGCGGAAATACTGGCATTGACGCCATTGCGGTCTGGGAAAGAGCCAGTAGCCTGGAAGCTGTTAGCCGTAATATCTACATTGCCCCCTGTACCTGTACCCAAACTTTGGGCATTAATTTGGCTCACCCTAATGTTGCCGCCAGCATTGAGAGTAATGTTGCGCCCATTGTCCGAAGAAGAAGAGTCGAGAATGCCAGTGCTAATGTTATTCGCTGCAGTGATATTTATCCCTGCTGGGTTAGTCGTGGTGACGTTGCCAGGGGCGAGTAAATTGTTCAGAGGGATGGAACCGCCAACAATATTATTGAACTGAACAGTACCGAGTTTGGGAGTGAGGGTGAGATTGTAAGCACCGTCAACGGTATTGTTAAACGTGATGTTGCCTTTGCCTGACGTGGTGAAAGAGGTATCTCCGGTTAGAAGTACTGGACTCTCAAGGGCAATGTCACCACCAGTGCCGCCAGACGAGAAAGAACTGGAGTCTATCATGTTGCGAATGTAAATGTTGCCAGCAGCAGCGTTGAGAGCAATGTCGCCACCTTTACCACTAGCAGAAGCAGTAATAATTGAGCCAGCTGTGGTGTCGATGATACCTTGGCTACTGGTAATACTAAGATTCCCGCTATTCTTATTGAAGCCACTATTTAAAAAGCCGATCGCACCTGTGCTGATGTCGCTTTGGGCGGAGAGAGTGATATCGCCACCGTTGTTTCCACCCGCCGCGTCTAGTAGACCTGTCTTGAGAGTCCCAGATGTGCTTGTGAGTCTAATACTGCCACCGTTATTCTTCCCACTAGAGTTGATGTCATCTGTGGTAATGTTGCCAGCAGTATCGAGAGTGACACTACCACCGTTAGCATTAGTGCTAGAGGCGTTGATATT
>DATNPC010000131.1:0-3335 GCA_036703375.1 Allocoleopsis sp. | reverse complement strand
ATGCCAGGAATCACCGCAACTTGCTGAGATTCGAGGAGCGCATCACAAAACTCCATGGACTTTAAACCCGTTTTACTAATATCTGGAAACATGTAAAACGCGCCATCGGGTTTCGGACAAAAGAGTCCGGGAATGGCATTGAGACGCTCTAACATCACTTGGCGTCGGGCGGCAAAGGCTTGGCGCATGTCTTCCACACAGTCTTGGGAACCTTCGAGAGCTGCGATCGCGCCATACTGAGCAAAGGTACAAACATTGGACGTGCTATGGCTTTGAATCGTCGTCGTTGCCTTAATCAGTTCGACTGGCCCGGCCAGATAGCCCAAACGCCAACCTGTCATGGAGTAGGCTTTGGCAAATCCATTGCTGATAATTGTGCGATCGAAAATTTCTGGCCCGACTGCACCAATACTCAGATGTTCTGCACCGTCGTACAGAATCCGCTCGTAAATCTCATCCGAGACTACCAAAATATCGGTCTCTACCACCACCTTGGCCAGTGCTTTGATTTCCTCTGGTGTGTAAACCATACCAGTCGGATTGGAGGGAGAATTGAGGACAAACAGCTTGGTCTTGGGAGTGATGGCTGAGCGTAACTGCTCTGGTGTAATTTTGTAGCCAGTGGTGGCATCAGTCGAAACAATCACCGGCGTTCCCCCGGCGAGTTTTACCATTTCTGGATACGAGAGCCAGTAAGGAGCGGGGATGACAACTTCATCCCCTTCTTCAATCAGCGCCAGCATCAGATTAAATAGGGAGTGCTTGCCGCCGTTAGTAACAATTACGTTCTCGGCGTTATAACAAAGACCGTTTTCTTCTCTAAGTTTACGTGCGATCGCGTCTCGTAACTTGGGTTCGCCAGCGGCTGGGCCATACTTTGTCTTCCCCGCATCCAACGCGGCTTTAGCCGCTGCCTTGATATGCTCCGGCGTATCGAAATCCGGTTCTCCCGCACTGAAACTACAAACATCTATCCCATCCGCTTTCAGGGCTTTGGCTTTCGCGGAAATGGCTAGGGTAAGGGAAGGAGGGACTTGACCGACTCGTGATGCCAGCTTCATGCTTACTACACCTAAATGACTACCTTGAGGAATTGCGATCGGGAATTTGGAAGCTTTCGCCTAGCAGCAACACTACCGTTGAGCGAGCTATCCCATTCCCCACAAGGGTTACTGTTCCCCGCAGCCAAGGCTAGTGCAGCATGGCAGAAATAACTGTCCGGTTGAAAAAGCTTACTATAAAAGCTTTCTTGCCTTGGAGCCTTCTGCCTCCTGCCTTCTTGCACTAGGGAGTACCCTTCACAATTCATTAGTTTCCCAGAGTAGCTCGTAATTCCACTCCAGATTGGTGTTTTTTTAACAAAGGCGATCGAGAGGACAATAATCTGGAATAATGCTGACAACATCATTCCTTGACCAAAAGAAAACACTCGGCTCACCCAGCACATGGCAAGACCCTCGCTGTTTTAAAAATTCTTTAAATTTATCTAATTTTCTGGCTCAGTCGCTATTGCCGTAGTGGATGGGTGGATTGAAGGTGAGTTCCCTGACTCACATAGAATACATCTAAGACATTGAGGGTTAAATTTTTTTTCAAAACGGGAGATAACGCTGCAAACCTTTAGTGTGTGAGTGTGAACTTAGGTTAAAGAAGGACTACAAAATATATCTTTCCTAAACTGATGTATTGTTTTTCGTCCCTTTTAGTGCAAGGACTTCAGACTTGAATTAGTATTTTGGTTCGTAACCTATCGCTGTCACCCATGGGGATGTTGTAGATGTTAGATGTCGAACGATACTACAGAATCCTTGAACTAGAACCGGGCGCTTCACCGGAGGACGTTCACCAAGGCTACCTCGACTTGACTTGGGTGTGGCACCCCGATCGCTTTGTGGGCAATCCGCGATTACAATACAAAGCTCAGTGCAAGCTCCAAGAACTCAATGAAGCTCACGCTCAGTTGCGCTCTATACAAGGAAAGCCGCGTAAAGCCTCCTCACTTGCCCGCTCCAATGCCTACAAGAGAACGCCTCCACGGTATTCAGCGCCAAACGAGAGCTTGTACCAGCAACCCGTCAACCAGAGCGCGAGTGTAGACAATCCAAGCACGGGGAAGGATGGTAGACAGCGCGTCTGTCCCAATGGTCGCAAGTTTGATGAGTGGTTAGATTAGAACTTACTTTCCGTACCCTCTTCTATATGCGATCGCTTAGCTTCGCTGCCAAATCCTGATTGTTTTGTCATAGCTCCCACTGGCAAGCAGGCGTCCATCAGCACTGACACCACCACATTCACTTCCTATCACTGCTTAGCTGTAAGCAGTTTTGCCAAGAAAGCCTTCTACGGTGAGGTGTAATCTACTTCAGTAGATGTTTCTTTGACATTGCGCTGTGTACCAAAACTTTCTCTCGTAAGCGATTCGCTATACTGAGGTCAAGACTTTTCCGGGTGGAGCTAGATTGCTGATGACTAGCCTTTTGGTCAAATCCGAACAGATGTCATTGGCGATCGATCTTTCTTCGCTCACTACAATGTCGAAGATGAGCGATTGGCAGTTCTATGAGTTTTGCCGAACGAATCCCGACTTGCGAATTGAGCGGAATGCCAATGGAGAAATCATCGTTATGCCTCCAGCCTTTGCTGATACTGGAAACCGCAACGGCAGAGTCTTTGGGCAGCTTTTTGTCTGGTCTGAAGCGGACGCGACTGGAGAAGCATTTGATTCGAGTTCAGGCTTCACCTTACCCAATGGTGCAACTCGATCGCCGGATGCAGCATGGATTCTATCGGATCGTTGGAATGCTTTAACTCCAGAACAGCAAGCATCCTTTGCACCAATCGTTCCTGATTTTGTGGTGGAATTACGGTCTAGCAGCGATACGTTGGTGAGCCTGAAGGAAAAGATGGCGGAATATATGGCAAATGGGGTGCGGTTGGGGTTGTTAATCGATCGTAGGAATCGTCAAGTTTATGTTTATCGACCCAATCGAGAACCAGAGATTTTAGACAATCCCGAGTCTGTCAGTTGTGAACCTGAGATGCCGATGTTTGCGCTGAAGATGGCAAGGATTTGGTAATCAAGAGTACTTGGTTTCCCTTTGTTAGTCCAGTCTACGGCGAAGTGCGATCGCAGTTTACTCCCCCAAGATTCTAGGTAGGGGCGAAGCATGCGGGGGACAATCGATCGCCCAAACCCTAGGGCGTGTCATCAATTGAGCCAGATAACGACAGCAGCAAGATAAATTGCCCCTAAAAAATTCTTTGCCCGTTTATCGTAGCGTGTCGCAATCGCCCGATATTGCTTGAGTTTGGCAAAGAAGTTCTCAATCAGATGG
>DATNPC010000130.1:0-8721 GCA_036703375.1 Allocoleopsis sp. | reverse complement strand
CAACATCAGTAGGTGCTTGGCACTCACATGGAGCGTCTGCACGAAATCGAGCTGTTCTGGACTGAGGTAGGTTTTCAACAGCAATTCCGTCATCCCCAGCACTCCATTCATCGGCGTGCGGATATCGTGACTCATGTTTGCCACGAATTGAGATTTCAGTCGCGAGGCTTCTAGGGCGGCTTCTCGGGCTTCGACCAACTCGTTAATTTGGTCGGTAACCATCACCACACCCCCCACCGCTCCCTCTGGCGTAAACCAAGGTTGAACAGCCCAACGAAGGTAGAGTGTGGAACCATCTGCCCGTTCCCATTTATCTTCTGAATGGGATAGTACTTCTCCTTTTAAAGCGCGTTCAACGGCACTGCGCCATTTGTCTGGGATGTCTGAGAATAGCTGACAAGGCGTCCGACCCACAATCGACTGTGCCTCTAAGCCATAATCGGTTAACCACTTGCGGGAGTAAACGAGATGGCGCAGCTTGGTATCAAACATGGCCATCGCAACGGGTGCATTCGCAATGATGTCTCGCAATTGCTGGCGTTCTCGCTCCAAGGCTTGCTCCACCTGCTTGCGCTCAATGCCCAGGGCGATTTCATCCGCAACAAAGGTCAGGGCATCGAATGTGGTTTGGGTGAGGGGTTGGCGAGCGAAGACACTCATCACTCCCACTAACTGGTTTTCAACAATTAAAGGATACCCGGCAAAAGCAACCATCTCCTGTAAGAGCGACCATTCTAAAACGCTTAGCTGCCGATCGTCCAAGAAGTTATTGGTCAGGTAGGGTTGGCAGTTTTCGGCGATACGACCAACCAGGAAACGACCAACTGGAATGCGCTGAGGAAAAACGTCGAAGCGATCGCACATTCCCGCACTGGTCTGAAGTTCTAGCATGTTATCGGTCGGGTCGAGTAGCCAAATGCTAGCCACAGCCGCGTCGAGGTGGTGTACGATCGCCTCGGCACATCGCTGCAACATCATCGGCAAGGTGGTTCCCTGCGTGAGAATCAATCCCACATCCGCCGATAAAGCGGTTTGACGCGATCGCTCTTGTCCGCCAGTGCATTCTGCGCGATCCCCAAGTAGGGCTTGCCGTTCGATGGCGAAGCGTAATGCACGAGTTAGCACAGGTGTATCGATCTGTCCTTTGACGAGACAATCTTGCGCTCCTAAACGAATGGCTTGTACGGCAAGCTCTTCATCATCGCAATCGGTCAGCACTACAATCGGAATCGGTTGGATTTGCGATCGCCTTAAGCGAGAGGGCATGGTAGTAGAGCGATCGCTACTGGCGATCCCCAGAGAGTCAGCGAACGGTATGCCGCGTGCTTTGATGAGCGTTTCCAATCCTTGACTATCTGGCAGTGACAAATCCAACAGGATCGCATCAAAGCTGTCTTGCTCCAACAATTCCAGCAGTTGAGAGAATCGCTGAACGTGGGTTAGCTCAAAGCATATTGCTCTAGATTGTGCTAACAGCTCTTTGAAAAGTTCAGCCTCCTCCAAGCTGTCCTCAACCAAGAGAACGTTGAGCAAGCGAACGTCCATATTCCCTCCCATTGAATTGAATCCGAAACAAATGAGCAATCTCTTTTGGAGAGCGAGCAGTCCACAAGGGTTGAACAATGCGATCGACTGAGATCGATGCTGGTCAGACACGTCTAGGTTAGCAAGACCCTGTAACTGTTGGTTCCTTGTCCTCAGCGATTCTATAGAATTCTGCCGACGATAAGATAAACAACGTAATGCTTTTCTGCAACAATACTCTCGTTGCTGTTTCATTAAGGTTAGCCTAGCCTAACGCGCTGACAACAGAAGTTACCAGTTGTTGAGAAAAATTGGTCAAAACCTTTATCTTTGAGAAAATAGATTTTTAATCTTTGAAAGTCAGTTAGTCCCTGCTTTTAAAGTTCAATTCTCCAATCCGGTTAACCTCTATCCTGGCAGAACCTTTATCTCCAAATCATAGTCGCAGGAGCCTAGCGCTTTTTGAGGTCAAGTAGCTCGACAGTCTTTTAATCATAGTTTCTGCTCGCACCGAATCCGTTTCCAGGTTGCCTAAGACAACTGAAAAGGAGTCTAACAGGTATTCGCACGGAGTATCAAGAATTTATTGAATCTTAGTCTCTCAATCTTTTGAGCCAGTAAATTGTATTCTTTTGCAGGTCTTACTGTCTTACACAAATTACAGTTCGAGTGACTACTGTCTTACACAGCTCAACACTAGATTAAGTCATAACTTTGGTGAATTTGCCAACGTTAAAAGAAACGATGTTTATTTTTAGCCTAATCTTTGGCGATCGCAAAATCAAAAAGAATTAAATTAATCAAATAAATCTGTATTTCATATTACAATTCATTCGATTTAGTGTCGCCCCTAAAGTAGCATAAACTCCAACTACTACTTACCAATTATCGTTATTTGTAGTTTTTCCGAATCGATGAGTCCAACTCTATAAATCTCTTCAGTTCTCTAGATTCCCTTCTGAAACAGTGTTTAGCGAAAAACTGCTCGGAAACTCACTTTTGGTGGGAGAGCTGAATCCGAGAGTCTTTATAGGCAGTAAGTTTTCGCCTGATAACGAATGCCAAGGAACTCCGGTCAACGTCGCAGTGAGGAACGTTTTACAATTGAGGTGTGAGATATGAGTGGTCAACGAACCGGCGCTGTCCTCTTGGGACAGTGTGGAAGCAATCGCGCCTCCAAACGCACTCAAACGTTCGATCGCTGCTTACTATGAAAGAACAAGCTGAGCCTTTGACGCCACAATCCTATCCTAGTAGGAAGCCCGTGTTCTAGGTTCTACCTGTGGCACTCCCCTAGGATGCCACACTTTCAAGTGATACCCTGTATTTGTGTTTTATAGTTAGGAGTTTGTCGAGGCAGATATATGACATCATATGCAACCTCTTCTGCCAGAGCCGAGATGAGTGAACTCCGGCGTCTGAAGACTTTACTGCCACCCGAATTACAAAGTTGGGTCATGGTAGAAGGAACCACAGAAGTCAATCCACCCCTGCTCCGCACGGAAGAAATTGGTAGAGATGAGGTGGAAATTCAGATTGACTTGGTGAAATGGGAGCAACTCGCTCTCGACCAGCGCAACTTGTTATTCTGGCACGAAGTCGCCCGAATTCAAAATGACACGATACCCAAAGAAGGATGGGAAATGGCCGCTCTAGCCATTGGCTTAGGTGGCGCCGTGGGCGAATTGTGGGTTCAAGACGGCTTGCTGTTGGTGTTAGCGTTGGCCTTGTGTGGTGTCTCCGGTTGGCGACTGTATCAGAAAAACAATGGCGATAAAACCTTAAAGGAAGCCCTAGAGGCAGATGAAAAAGCGATCGCATTGGCTACTCGCTTTGGTTACACTCTACCTAACGCGTATAAGAGCCTGGGCAGCGCGCTAAAAACGTTGGTTGAAATCACGCCGAGTCGTCGTCAACGGCGTAAATACGAAGCACGACTCACGGCGCTGAAAAAGAGTGCCTCCCAAGCCAAGGCAAAAGTCAAAGCTCAACGTGAGGGTCGAGACACTTAAAGCTGACCGATCATTTTATGGGTTTGCGGCACCACGCGCACGCAAGAGAGAGTGCGCTTCATTTGAGTTTGCCAAGCGAGAACTTGTTCCGGAGCAGGGGGAAGAACTAGTCGAAGGGATGATGCCAAGGGTGTTGCCGGTTGGAGAAATACGGGGATTTTAGGATTGACATCTGCTACTAGCTGGGAAGCCCGATCCAATTCTGCTGGATCGGTGTTGCGATCGACAATCAACTTGACAAAAACTTCTACCGATGAGTCGTGACAAAGCTGGAGAAATTCGGCATGAGCCTGCCACTTGTCTTCCCCACTCACGCTCTTGAGCTTAATATCCATCCCGACGGAGTCTAAGTAGGGTAAAACCATCTTTAGCTGTTGGGGACGGTGACCGCCAGTTTCTAGGTAAAGTGGCAATTGAGTAGTTTGCCGCAATTGAGGGAGAAATTCCTTGAGAAACGGAGCATGAAGTAAGGGTTCGCCCCCAGTTAAACTAATGCTGTCGTGTAAGTAAGGTTGATTTTGTCGGTCAACCCAATCTAGGAGGAGACTCCCAGGCACGGGATTAGGGTAGGTTTCAAAATCGCGGTGTCCGGGTGTCTGCTCGACGCGGCACAGGTTTGGCACATCCCAGGTATGGGCGCTATCACAATAGGAGCAGCGCAAATCGCACATCGCAAAGCGGATAAAGAGCTGACGCGTACCGACGTTCAAGCCTTCGCCTTGAATTGCTGAAAAAATTTCGACCAGGCGTGCAGTGAGTTTAGTGTCAAAGGTCATCTTGAAAAGAGTTAAAGGTTGCTTCGAGTTAAAGGTTTGGCGAATTCGAGATTTGTAGGACAAAATATGGTCAGCAATGTTAGGTTACAACTGAGTGCCAAGATTTTATGGTTGACCCAGTCCCCGCAACGAGTTTTGAGGTAATTTTTTTAGACGATTCTGCTGTAATGCAGATACCCATTCGCTTGGCTGGTCAGGACGCTGTAGTTTTTAAAGAATCCTTTCAGGAACTCCTACAAAAAAGTTCTGTTCCCAAAAAAATCATCCTAGATTTTAGCCAAACGACATTTATCGACAGCAGTGGAATTGGTGCCCTAGTGAGCAATCACAAAAGCGCTCGGCTCAAAGACGCTGCACTGGTACTCAGGGGCGTGTTACCTCAGGTGACGGCTGTCTTAGAAATGACAGGACTCAACAACGTGTTGGTCTTGGAGCCATTGGATAAACCAACAAAGCCTGAAGCCAGTCGCTCAAAAACTGAGCTACCGACGACCCATCCGTCTGTACGCTCTAGCGTGAAGCGCTTATTGGACATTGTAGGGTCTATCGTTGGCTTAGGACTGACCGCTATTTTATACATTCCCATTGCACTTGCCATTAAACTCGATAGTCCCGGCCCCATCTTGTTTGGTCAAACCCGCCTAGGTTGGATGGGAAAGCCATTTACAATCTGGAAATTTCGCTCCATGTACCAGGATGCTGAAGCCAGAAAAAAAGAGCTGGAAAGTCAAAATCAAGCAGACGGTAAAATCTTCAAAATGGAAAACGACCCCAGAATTACGAAGGTCGGTCGCTTTTTGCGTAAAAGCAGTCTAGATGAACTGCCTCAGTTCTGGAATGTCTTGAAAGGCGAGATGAGTTTAGTCGGTACCCGACCTCCTACCCCAAATGAAGTCGATATTTATGAAGTACCAGAATGGCAACGTTTAGATGTCAAACCGGGAATGACTGGCGAGTGGCAGGTGAATGGACGCTCTTCCATACGCAATTTTGAAGACATCATTAAACTAGACTTACGCTACCAGCAAAACTGGAGCTTGGTCTACGACCTAAAGCTCATTATCAAAACAATTCTGGTTGTGTTTCGTAAAGATAGTGGCGCTGTTTAAAAAAACCTGGAAGCATTTTTGGTTAATGCAACATGGACAACCGCTTCAACAATCTCACCTTCAGGTAGAGACCGACTTAAAAGCTGTGACAAACGTGTTGCTGTGGTTTGAGGCATTTACCTCACCGCTGTTGACTGCTCAATTGCAGTCGCAGTGTCAGCTGGCTTTTGTAGAGGGATTTACCAATGCTGTTCGCCATGCTCATGAGCACCTACCTCAAAGCACTCTCATTGACCTTGAGGTGACACTATTTCCTAACTGCCTGGAAATGCGAATTTGGGATTGGGGGCAGCCCTTCGATCTACAGGCAAAACTACAGTCCCTCTGCCAAGAAGAGCTTGACCCACTAGAGAAAGAAGGAGGCAGAGGGCTGATGTTTATGCACCAACTGATGGACGAGGTGTCTTACGTGCGTCTACCTGACCAGCGTAATTGTCTAATGCTACGCAAAAATCTCTAGATTTCAGCAACAGCTCGTTCAATCAGTCGTCTGGCTAATGTTTGAGTACCTGTGTGCTCGTAGTAGTTGGTAGACACGTCCAGAAACGCGCCTAGATAGTCCAGTTTGTCATCAGCAATGTCGATAAAGCCTTGCAGATTATTCGCTACTTTTTGGGGCGTCAAATCCTTAGAGGCAACAAAACTACTCATCCACCCCTTAACCGAGTCAAAGCTGCGACCAATAAAGTTGAGCTTGCCACCGGAATCGCCACCAGGAATAGCATCGCTGACACTGCTGAACGTTTGGTTCTGTTCTAAATCTGACGGGTTCAGCCCCGAAATGATCGATTGTGCTTGCCTGATAAAGTCGGGACCGAGGGGAATTAAACCATCAAAGCAGACCAACGCTGCCATCCGCATCAAGTTTTCTCCACTGTATTCCCCTAAAGAGGCGACAAAATCCCCAATACTATCGCCAGGGATGCCGTTTATTTGGCAAAACGCCACTAACTCTACCACTAATTTCAAGCACAGATCGATGGTCTGTGCTTTGTCGGCTTTGGGTGTGATTTGGTTTAAGAAGCCCATCAAGGGGATTTTCTCGCCGACTTTATTAGCTAAGGCAGCTGCTCCTAGCGCATAATCAGTCTTATCAACGGTTTGGTACAGCCACAAGGCACGCTGGTAGCCTTGAGAGCGGTCGTTAAACAGATAGACGGCGCGATCGCCAATTTGTTGAATGATAGAATCGTCCGTCTCACCCGTAACGGCACGAATGGTATTCTCAAAACCGACTAAATTGTTCCACTCACCAGGAATCACAAAGTCAAGCGACCTCAGCGCCATCGTGGTAAGGTTATTGGTTGGCAGTTCATCAACAAGCTGAAAAATTGGTTTGCTCATGAATTGGCTCCTTATAGTTTTACGCGAGCGTTCTACTCAATTAAACGCGACTAGAACGCGTCCTAAGTTTGGATGTGGAGGGGTGAGGCAAGTTTTAACCCATCAGCTGGCATCTCCAGACTCAGAGAGACGACGCGAAAGTCTTATCTACTTCAGTCGGGAGAGACCTTGGAGATCGAATTTTTTGATCCAAGCTTCGCGGTCAAATGAAGGGCTAGTGGATCTCACTGTAACCTGGTAGCGATCGCTAACGAGAATGCTAGTTTGCAGATTACCAAGGGTCGCAGCTGGATAACCCGCGATGGTTTTAGTGCTACTCTCGTACTTCTTGGCAGTCGCGGGAGTGCTTTTAATATCAGAGACAGACAGGGTGGCAACATCTTGACCATCTTTTTTCAACTTCGCTTGGGCAAAGCCCTTTTTCTCTTGAGTAAAGATACGCTGATAGCCGTCACTGCCTTTTGGGAAAAACTTATTGAAGTTACTGCCTTGTGTGGCATCTTTGACAACAGCCTGACCGCTTTTTTGTTGGCTACTCTGTTGTTGAGCTTGCTCGAAACGAGAAGGAGGTTTTGAGCTACATGATGTTACCAACAGTAACAAACTCAGCAGTACAGGAGCCAGAATTTTACTGAAACGGGTCATAATTGTTATCTTCTCCTTGATAATTGGAGGACTCGTACTCATTCTGGCTCAAGGCTTGCCCATCTGGATCGTTTTGAGGTGATATCGCCAAAGCCGAACGTAACTGCCTATGATTGAAGGGTTAGCCTCTAGCTAAGAATTATTTAGGCGAGGGCTGGGGTGCATCGTCGTAAAAGTCTTGCGCCAATACACAAGGACACTTCGAGAATTAGAACGACCAAGATTCTCTTACCGTCTTGCCACATTGTTAGCTGTTGTGTACCGCGTAGGCAGCGTTTAAGCGATCGGATTTCTGCCAAACTAAATTGGGACGTGTAACTCGCACTTATCTACATTCAGAACCTTGACTCATCAGAGAGCTTTGAACGCTGCCAGGTGGCGTCAAACACCTTTTATGAACATCAGGTTAGCCTGGAAAGACAATCCTAGGACTTACGCACTATCACTAACTCGGCAAGTGTCTACCCAGATTGCAACCTCAACTTATGCGCATTCTGATTTATTCATACAACTACTATCCAGAGCCAATTGGGATTGCGCCCCTAGTCACCGAACTCGCTGAAGGGTTGGTTAAAAGAGGACACAACGTTCGGGTGGTTACTGGTATGCCTAACTATCCTCAGCGCCGGATTTATGAAGGGTATCGGGGGAAGCTGTACCTTACTGAACTCACGAACGGAGTTGCTGTTCAGCGCAGTTATGTTTGGGTTCGTCCTAAGCCGACGTTGCTCGATCGCTTATTGCTGGAGATTAGCTTCGTCACAACTAGCTTGGCTCATGCTCTAGTGGGTCAACGCCCCGATGTTATTTTCATCACAGCACCTCCTCTCCCCGTCTGCGTTCCAGCCGCTTTTTTGGGATGGATACACCGCGCCCCCGTGATTTTGAATCTCCAGGATATCCTGCCAGACGCGGCAATTCATCTGGGCATTCTGACTAATCCAGTGCTGATTCACGTTTTTGAAGTTTTAGAAAAGTTTGCCTACCGAACGGCGACTAAGATTAGTGTGATTGCACAGGAGTTTGCCGAACACTTGAAGCGCAAAGGAATTCCCGATCGCAAAATTTATGAAATTCCCAACTGGGTCGATGTCGATTTTATTCGTCCTTTACCGAAAGAAAACAATAAATTTATTGCCCAACATCAGCTGACGGGGAAATTTATCGTCCTCTACTCCGGTAACATCGCCCTGACGCAAGGATTGGAAACCGTGATTGAGGCGGCAACTCGCTTGCAACACGTTCCAGAGATTGCGATCGTAATTGTGGGAGAAGAAGAGGCTTTGCAGCGATTGCAGCACTATTGTCAAA
>DATNPC010000129.1:0-3292 GCA_036703375.1 Allocoleopsis sp. | reverse complement strand
AATTGAGTAGCGGGCCTTAAAAGTTTCTTGAGTTGCTGCACGTTATGGGATAAAGCGGCGCGATCGATTTCTACCCAAGCGCGTTGGCACAGCCCACCAGAGAAATCGCCAGTCCTTTTTAAAACCTCTTCACGCGACTTGGGTGTGATACCAGTCGCTTGCTTGAACTCTTGCATGATTCTTCACTCCTCAACACTCACACACTAAAAATCATTGATGAATGAGCGATCGGCGATCGCTCGATCGTCAACCCTCAAATAGTTAGAACTTATGCACAAATTCTACTGATGGTCGTTCAAAGGTCAAGAAAGCGTAAATCCTAACGGTGTCAATTTCACTCCAGATTGATTGAATCCTGGAGTCTTGAGAAGGTACAGATGCCCTCAACTTCAATTAGTACAATTTTCTGTACTGTTCAAATTTCTTGTATCTGTCCTAGTTCAGACTTGAGGAAATCGCCTATACTGCCAATACTATGCTGCTGTAATCCTCGATTGGGACGGCATTGTGAAAATCCCCTTAAATCGGCACTCCTCAAAACCCATTTATCTACAAATCCGCGATCGCCTTAGCGTTTTGATCCAATCTGGCATGCTACAACCCGGACAACGCTTACCTTCCGTTCGCACCCTAGCTGAAACTGTGCAAGTCAATAAGTTAACTGTACTGGAGGCTTACAGCGCACTGGAAGCAGAAGGACTGATCTATGTGCGCGAGAGATCGGGGTACTTTGTGAGCAATCGAGCGATCGCGTCGGTTGGAGCTAAATCAACCTTCGCCCCGACGCAAGATGTGATTATCCAAGAACAGGGAAACGGTTCGTTCTTCGAGCAGTATGTCGCCTCTCTCGAAGTACAAAAACAAGGAGGAGCGATCGATTTTAGCTCTGGCTTCCCTCGTATCCCCAGCTTAGAGGATGTACGGCGACTGGCCAGACGAGCGATGATGCAAGCTGCCGATCGCTTGTTTCAGTATGACTTTCCTCAAGGACAACAAACCCTGCGTTCTCAGATTGCTCAACTATTAGTGCAGCAGGGATTAGACGCGTCTCCAGATAATCTGATTATTACCAATGGCTCGGAACAAGGGCTATCTTTGGTAATTCGCCACTATGTACAACGAGGAGATTGGGTAGTTGTGGAATCTCCTACCTATCACGGCGCGATCGCAACTCTCCAAAGCTTAGGGGCGAGAGTGATTGGCATTCCCATGACAGCAGAGGGGATGAATCTAGATTTATTAGAGAAATACCTCCACAGTTGTCGTCCAAAACTAATTTACACCGTCAGTACTCTCCACAATCCGACTGGCTTAACCACCTCTCAAGCTCACCGCGAACAACTCCTAGCCTTGGCCGAACAGTATGAGTGTCCGATTTTAGAAGATAATGCCTACGAAGGGCTGAATTTTGAACCCGTTCCAGCTCCGATTAAAGCATTGGACAATCACGATTTAGTAACCTATCTCGGCACTTTTTCTAAAACTCTGATGCCGGGATTACGGGTTGGTTACTTAGTGGTTACAGGTCAACAGTATCGCTCCATCTTAGAGCAGAAACTCCTGCACGACCTTCATGTTTCGACAGTTTCGCAAGCCGTCGTCAGCGAGTATCTAGCTTCAGGCTATTACCGACGACACCTCAGCCGTCTGCGAATCCAAAACTTAGAAAGTCGCAATACAATGCTTCAAGCTTTGGAACGCTGCTTTCCTCTAGAGATTTCTTGGACAATACCCAAAGGTGGATTATTTCTCTGGGTTCACCTACCAAAAGGTATTCCGATCCAAGCATTCTGCCAAGATGCCTTATCTCGTCAAGTGCTTGTCGGCTGTGGCACCGCATTTTTCCCAGACCAAAAAGGCTATCCAGCTATGCGTTTGAATTTCTCCCACAAGAGTGAGGATATAGATCGAGGCATTTCAGAACTGGGTAAGCTCCTGGAAACTTACTGCACCCAGAAAATTAGTTAGGAGCGTAGAAAAATTTTAGGAATCTTAGCCTATGGCATCAACGAATCTATGGAAAAAACCATCCCACCTCATTAAGTCAGCTGAACTTCAGAAATAGATTTGCTTTGCTCTGAATGCAGTCAAGCTTAAGCGTGGGATGGTTGTATATCGGAAAGTTAGGAAACAGCATAACTTCTATCAGTTGCCTCTACTTCTAGCTAAAGACGCAATCTGGCGTGAAGTCACTCTGTAGTTAGGAATACAAAATTTCAAGTATCTTTTGATGCAGTAGTTGGCAAGACGTCCGGCTCGTCATCTAATGAGAGAAGGAATTGAATTAAGTTGGTTTGGTCTTGGGTGGTGAAGCCAGCTTTGGCGTCTACCCAATAAGCATGTCCGCTGCCGTCTACATTCGATCGCATTAAATCAGTATTAGCACGATTAGCGGCAACTGTTGGTTCGCGCAATGTGCGATCGAGCAGCACTCGCAGACTAGCATTGGGATCGGGCTGAATAGTTTTGAGTAATGTGCCTGCCATGCCTAGTTGCTCGGAATTGGCGACGCTAAAACTACCGTCCTCATCTTGCTTGAGTGCTTCTGAACTCGCTGCTACTCCTCCATCATGGAGATAAGGAGCGGTGACGCGAAGCCCAATCAAGCTGGGTACTTTGTATCCACCAGCGGGATTGTTGACGGCAAAGGCTAATTCTAGCGATCGCATCGGTGTAATATCAGTTGGCACGCTCAGCACGGGTGGATTGGGCGGTAAGGGTACAGACAGGCTATTGGGATAAGTCTGTGGTGTTCCCAAGATGCGAGCAAAGGGGGCCTGTGCCGGTGCGCGTGAGGGCTGAGTACCAATCTCCTCTTCTGGAATCACGTCATGGTTGGTGAAGTAGCGCCCGCTATGGCACTCAACACAACCCGCACGGGTAAAAATTGCGGCACCTTGCCGGATGCTGTCTGTATTAGTTGTCGGGCTGGGAGGTGGTGCCAACGTGTTCTGCCAAGCCGACATGCCGTTGAGTTGTTCGCCGACTAGAAATCCTGGTGAATTCGCCATCAACCCATCCAGGATAAAGGGTGAACCGTTTGGGTATCCCGGCATTTACGGACTCACGCTTACTCTTGTAAACTCTTTACCCTGAAGGGGGCACCGCTTCCCATAATTCCACCTCAGCCTGTCAAATCAGCGAACCGACAGCAATCATACAGAAGCTTTTTAGGAATTAAAACATTACGAATAAAAGCAGTTAGCAGCGAAGAAAGCAATCTTTTTATAGCGACAATGTATATTCCTTTCGATTTATTAAAAACAGCAATGTATTATTGAGAACTTCTGTA
>DATNPC010000128.1:0-2964 GCA_036703375.1 Allocoleopsis sp. | reverse complement strand
TCATCAATTAAATGTAGAATGCTGTCAGAGCAAGGCTTTTACGGCTATAAAGCTCGAACGAGCCTGACAGCCAGAATTCACTACTGGTACGGGATGTGTAGCTAATTGATGACACGCCTTAGAGCGATCGCGTCACACCTTGCACCAGATTGACTCGCCTCGCATGCTAGCGTACATTCAAACGGTTGCTGCACGGATGGATTTGCAACAGGGACGAACGAAAAAGGCGATCGCTCGTGCAGAAGAAGCGTTGGAAGCCGCTCAAATTGTGAACAATCCCAGCGAGATTGCCTTGGCATGGGCAGTGATTATTCAAGCGAGTATTCGTTTAGAGAATCACCACTGTGCAACGCAGCATGTTGCACAATTGCAGAACAAGGTTGAGGGTTGCCATTTGAATGCTCAGGCTCGTCAAGCCCTCAGCGAAATCCAACTTCAGTTACAATCCTGCAAAGCATGAGGACTAAAGTATGGTGCGTGTAATTTTGGAGCGAAGTTTCAACACACCACTGCCGATGCCGATGACGTATGAGGCGTGGAAAGACATGCATCAACAGGTCGATTCCTGTTTATATCTTCGCGGTGTCAGTTGGATTCGCTCGTTGATTTCCAAGGATGGATGTCGTTGTATCTGTGAATTTGAAGCACCCCATGCAGACGCCGTGCAAGAAGCCTGTCGGGAATCTGGAACAGCGTTTGAGCGAGTCTGGCGAGCAGAGATTTTGCCGGGAGCAGAATCCGATACTACCCTTTCCTGCCAGTCGCCGATCGCCGCAGAAGTTAGGTACGATCCTCCCATGACGAAAGAGGTATGGGATATTGCGAGTCAGAAGGCTCTACCCTGTTATAGAGAACTTGAAGTTCGACGCTTCTTTTCTTTCATGTCCCCGGATGGAAAGCAGTCGATTTGTCTGTTCGAGGCATCCAGTGCCGATGCAGTGCGATCGGTTTATCGCAAAGTCGGCATTCCATTCAAGCAGATTTGGCGATCGCAACTGATTACCCCAACACAATGCCAATAAAGCTGGGCTGAGGAGTTTGGGGAAAGACGGACGGATGCGATCGCACTTTCGGATAAACAGCCAGTGGAGAGAGCATCCTTTTCGAGCGAGGGAATCCGCCCAAACCTGATTAAAACGTTTAACCCGCCTAATCATTCCGGTTGAGGTGGGTTTTTGCTTGTTCTATTTAACTAAGACAATTCACTTCACCTATGCAAACGACACTTTACCCTGTTGGCAATTTTGCCGTGCCCGTTTTTGAATACGGTAAGGACGATGTCTGGATACCACTCACCAAGCTGGGCATCGTGATTAATGTTCCACGCTGGCGTCTTTACCGTGCCTTGAAAAGAGCCGACATTCCAACCAATCTGACTGGCACCCGTGAAGGGAATAAAGTCATCCACTGGTCAGCTTTACCCCAACTGTTGGCAGCCGTTAACCAAGCCTTGCCTTACGCTTCGGGTGCTGCGGCTCTCCTCTCAACGCTTCAAAGCCAAGCGGCCTGAATACATCTACTGAATGCATAATACTGAATTATTTGTGTTCTAAACACCCCATCCGGGATTTTCACAGACGATGTTACTGGGGGAAATTTCCTCAAATCGGATAGTTTGTCGATTGGCTCGCCACGCTCGTCCGATCTGCCTCCAGTACTCGGCATCCTCACTGACAGCAATCGCGATTACTTCAGGATCGCGCTTTCCGCCGACTAAGCACCAACCCGAAGCTAGCTGCTCAGTTGGTTTGAGGGAAGGCAGATCGAGAACATCTTTCACCTCAAACAGGGGCTTCCCAGCACTATCTCGCGACAAAATCAGCTCTAACCAAAGCATCTGCCTGTTGCCCTGCTGAACGCGAGACACGACGTATTCCGGTTCAGGGCTGGAGAGAGGTGCCCCAATCATCCAACCTCCCAAATTTTGAAGGTTGTCAGGTAGCGTGCGATAGCGCAGCCCAACGTAACTACTGGAACTTTGCCTCTGACTCACCCATGGTGTAACGGCATGTGTTGGAAGACGCCAAACGGCAGTGCTGCTACTCAGTAATGCTGTGAGAGTCACGTAGGTTAGGAAGCGATTCATAGGGGTGTCCTGCCAGATTTTTGACGGTAAACGAGAGTCGG
Organism: Allocoleopsis sp.; assembly: GCA_036703375.1. GTDB lineage: Bacteria > Cyanobacteriota > Cyanobacteriia > Cyanobacteriales > Coleofasciculaceae > DATNPC01. The sequence goes on along the minus strand of DATNPC010000128.1, from coordinate 837 downwards.
GTAAGCGAATACCTTTGCCTGAATTAATCTATATATGTAGGTCTTTTATGTAGCGCTATGCTAGACCAAAAGCAGCAGGTGACAACTGACACTGAAGTTGAAACATACCCCTTAGTCGTGCGATTGCACCCAGTTATTGATTTAACCGACGATCAATTCTTCGAGTTTTGTCAAATCAATCGGGACTTACGTATCGAACGCACTGCGGAGGGAGAACTGCTGATTATGCCGCCAACTGCCTCAGAAACAGGTGGAAGTAACTTTGAACTAGCTGTGCAGTTTGGGAACTGGGTAAAACAAAACGGAACTGGCAAGGGCTTTGACTCCAGCACGGGGTTTACCTTGCCGAATGGCGCAACGGTTTCCCCTGATATCTCTTGGGTGAAACTGGAGCGATGGAATGCACTGTCAAAAGACTCCAGGACAAAGTTTGCTCCCATAAGCCCAGATTTTGTAGTAGAACTGCGATCGCCCAGCGACACATTAAAAGATCTGCAAGACAAAATGCAACAGTACATAGACAATGGCGTTCGACTGGGATGGTTAATTGACCGGAAGAGGCAGCGAGTTTACATCTATCGCCCTGGTGTCGCCGTTGAACAACTAGACAATCCTGAAACGGTCAGTGGTGACCCAGAACTTCCTGGTTTTGTCTTGAAATTAGAAGAGATTTGGTAGCGACGACGCTTAAAATATCGCTCTTCTAAGAAACAGAATCAGCCCCAGATAGCTGAGTAACCAGCTCAAAGCCTAAGCAATGAGCTGTTCTCTGAAGGTTTTGCACCAAGCGCTGCTGATATTTCTGCTCGTAGGCATCAACACCTAAATCAACAAAAT
>DATNPC010000127.1:0-5574 GCA_036703375.1 Allocoleopsis sp. | reverse complement strand
AAAACTTATAATTTAGTTAGGAACTAAAAAGGATTAGCTTTAAATAAGCTTCATAAAAGCAAAACCAAAGAGCGATCGCTTCTTGGTGGGGCAGCGTTACCTTAATATTGCTCTTGGTCTTTGTCGGTTAAGCCTAGATCGCTTGCGATACAGTGAGGTAATTGACTAAGCACGACTGGCGTGAAAAATGGTGCCAACATCTTTCTGGAAGATGGTATATCTGGGTCTAATCGCTACTAGCGTTATCCCCACACTGGCGATTCGTACTGTTGCACAAGAGGTTCATGTAGCTCAGATGACACGTTTAAGCGAACAAGAGATTACTCAACAGATAAAATCTTTACCTGAGTGGACGCTTGAGGGGAAGGAACTCCGTCGTACTTTTCAATTCAAAAACTTTGTCGAAGCCATTGATTTTGTCAATCGCTTAGTTGAACCGGCTGAGACAGCAGGCCATCATCCCGATTTGGCAATCTCTTATAACAAAGTTACAGTTAGCCTTACTACCCATGATGCAGGCGGATTGACACAGAAGGATTTCGATCTTGCTAAGACTATCTCTCAATTAGCGGCTAGTTCTTCTCATTAATGCGATCGCTGATAGCAGGCTGTGTGTCGATCGCTACAGTCTGCTATTTCTTACTTTTGAGTGTCGTCAGGACAAAATTTCAGTTGCTAGATTGAGGGAATATTAATACTTTTCATACGCAAGGCTGAATCATCGTTTATCTCCTCAATCTACCGTTCGTTTAGTATGCCTAAATTCTTACGGGTGCTAGCCGTTGTCTTCACATTGACGCTGCTAGCTCTAATCCCAAGAAGCTGTACTCCAGCCTCAGCCGTATCCAGTTTGCAGTCAGCGGGCCTCGAATCTCGTATCTCTGGCTTAGAATCTGAAATTTTTCAACTGAGGTCTCAAATCTACCAGCTTCAGACTCAAGTATCCAGGCAGGCAGGAACAGGAATTAGATCTAGCCCAACGATTCCACCTTCCTCGCCAGTCACTCCTAATGCTGCAAGACTTGCTCCCTCTGCGATCGGAGATGACCCCATGTTTAAGCGACTTGCTACGTTAGTCATAGAACTCAAGGAACGGGTTACAGCTTTAGAGAAAAAAGTTAACCCATCGCCTAGAAGGTAATACCAATTTGAGATTTTAGATGCAAGTAAGCTTTAAAAAGATGATGGTTGTCTAGAGGGATTACACGCCTCAAATGCTTGTTCTTCTGCATCTTGACGTGTTTTTAAGTTTTCATAGTTGTCTTTTACGGTTTTGTCGGTTTTCCCCTTCGCTAACTTCTGAATCGCTGCGTCAGAACGTTCTTCCGCTTGTGCGGCAGTGGCTTCAGCTTGATTACATTTCTCGGTTGAAGCTGTGCGATCGATCCGAATCCCGCAGCCCGAGCATAGCACTATTAGAAAGCAAAGTCCTATGATTGACTCTGCCTTCTTGTTTACCTTAACAATAGCAAAACGGTTCATAGGGTGTAAGTTTGGCTTCAGCACAAGGCTAATCCTAATTACTTAAGAAAAGGTTAATATCCGGAAATTCTGTTAAAATTTTTACTCAATAAATTAGCATTGACACCCAGGTTTACAGAAGATTTACAAGAGATTTATCAACTACAAATTAATGGTCGATAGTAGTTCTGTTTGGCTTTACTAGTTTAATTTTTGCTTGGAGAAATTAAAGACAGCCAAATTAGAGCCTGAGTTAGGTAGGGCAATGGGCAGCTCTGTTGATTTTGTATACCATAGCGGAATGATAGGTTGACTGACTGAACATTGGGAGTCTTTGCGATCGCGTATTACTAAGCTATTCCACATTTAACTTGCTCCTGTCGGGACGGGCAAGATGCCCATCCCACAAGACTTTTGTCAACAACGCTAGTGCAAACTAGATGTGGAACAGCTTAGTCCAAGAAGGCAGAAATCAGTGACCTGTTAACAACGGAGCCAAACGAAGGAAGAATAAGCCTTTCTTCCTTCTGCCCTCTGCCTCCTACCTTCTGCCTTCCTGTACTAGCCCTAGAACATCTTGCTCGCCGTTACAACTCATCGCTTACCAGCTAAATGACTCGAACCCTATGCAAACTCCTTCTTCATCGGTACCCTCAGCTTGGCAGCAACTGAGAAATCGTGAAATTAGCTGTGAAGAAGCGCTATCGCTTTTAGTGGACTCCCAGGGGACAGTTAATCGAGAACGGCTTGACCCAGAAGTTAGTCATCGATTCTTCCGGCAATTTCCCGATCGCAATACTTTACCACCCGTCATTCCCCTGTTGCTATGGCGCGGCTGCTACTTCCTAGGAAGTCCCGTCACATTATCGGAGCAAGTAATTCGGGAATTAAGCGATCGCACATTCACCGATATTAAAGTTGTTTCTATTGCAACCAAAAGTTATCGAGTCTGGTACCATACTCAAACTCTCGACCCGAACCGAATTACTAGTGCCCCCTTAGTTAACCCGTTGACTGGGGAACTGGAAAAAGAAGATATCTCTGAAACGACAGAGCTTTATCTAGCTAAAGCAGTCGATCAGATGGGTCGAATTAGAAGCTTGATTTCTGGAGCATTACGCAATCGGGCTAGCGATATTCACCTCGAACCCACGCCAGACGGCTTAAGAGTCCGCTATCGCATCGATGGTGTGTTGCGTAATATTACCAAATTACCCCTCAATATTAGCCGCAAGGTCATCGTCGCTCTCAAAGTGATGTCTGAGCTGGATATTGCTGAAAGCCGCCGTCCTCAGGATGGGCGAATTGGCGAGAAATATGCGGGCGATGAAGAGGCGGAGTTGGGTATGGATATGCGAGTCAGTACCCTGCCTTGCGTCGGTGGAGAAAAAGTTGTGATTCGCCTCCTGCCCAGACAAAACCCATTTACGAAACTGGAAGACTTAGGATTTTCTCAAGAAGCGCTGTCTACCTACAAAAGCTGGTTGCAGGAACCCCAAGGGATGATTATTCTGACTGGCCCTACGGGTTCTGGAAAAACCAGTTCGCTGTACACGAGTTTGCAATTTGTCGCGACAGAAGAAGTCAATGTTGTCACGGTAGAAGACCCCGTTGAATACATCTTACCGGGAATTACGCAAACTCAAGTCCACGAGCGGGCTGGCATGAGCTTCGCTGCTGGTCTAAGGTCTATTTTGCGCCAAGACCCGGATATTATTATGGTTGGGGAAATTCGGGATGGCGAAACGGCAGAAACAGCCGTTCGAGCAGCACTGACAGGGCATTTGGTCTTTACCACGTTGCATACAAATGACGCGATTGGTGCCATTCCTCGGATTAAGGATATTGGTCCAGATCCAGCTTTAATTAGCGATGCGTTGCTAGGAATAGTCGCGCAGCGTTTGGTGCGTCGAATCTGCCCCCATTGTGCAGAATCTTATCAGCCGACACTCAGGGATTTGCATCGGCTAGGGTTGGAGCAGAAGCATACTGGGTTAGGAGCTTGGAAGCGGGGACGTGGTTGCGATAAGTGTTTCAATTCTGGGTACTTGGGACGGGAAGCGATTGTAGAATTGCTCGATGTGGATGACCGAGTGCGAGAGATTATCTACGAGGGAACGATGACTCAGTTGCATCGCTATCTCCAGGAAATCAAGTTTGTCTCATTTGCCATGTCGGCCAGACACAAGGTAACAACGGGAGTGACAACGGTTGAGGAAGTATTGCGCGTGCTACCTCGAAGCACATTTTATCGAGATCGGGCGTTGGCAGAGCAAACGGTTAGCGTGAATGTCGGTAAACCGGGACGCGATCGCGAAAACAGTAACAGTACGACGGTATCTAGTCCAGAAGCGATCGGGCAACGGTAGCGAAAGCGAACTCTCCTGTCAATCTGGTTCGCACGTTCGCTAGACAGCATCATCAATGTTAGGTTATTCTAGCTGGCAGCTATTTTTCGCGAACCGAAGCGAGGGCTATTTTCCGGGGAGGTTTGCGAAAAACGCTAGAACCTAGACAAGTTAATAGATTGAGCTTTTTCAGTAGCTCTATTAATGCTATAGATTCGCAATAGAAGAGGCTGAAATGAGGCTTGAAAAGAGGTTTGCGAAAATCCTCTGTAGAAGCCTTTCAGAGTAAGTGTTTCAGACAGTGGTCTTTCCGCTAACTTAATCCCCGTAAGGGGACTGAAACACACTAATTCTGGAAATTACAGGAGTGGATTGATGGCACTTTCCGCTAACTTAATCCCCGTAAGGGGACTGAAACTTTTCGTTGAAATTTTCATCCCGAAAGTACATTCCTCTATGACTTTCCGCTAACTTAATCCCCGTAAGGGGACTGAAACTCCGGTGCGATCGCAGCAATTTACACCCGATGGAAAGCGTCAACTTTCCGCTAACTTAATCCCCGTAAGGGGACTGAAACTTTGGCTTAATATTTAATCGAATAGCCAAATCCTTCTTTCCGCTAACTTAATCCCCGTAAGGGGACTGAAACAACAATATTGGTGGGGATTCCAACCAGTGCTTGACTTTCCGCTAACTTAATCCCCGTAAGGGGACTGAAACGAGAACCAAAAGCGTTTTGTCTGGTTGTAGTGGCGTTGCTTTCCGCTAACTTAATCCCCGTAAGGGGACTGAAACTAAAACTGGTAGGGACACACAGCTGTGCATTGGTGTCAACTTAAGTTAGCTGGGCGGTTAAAACCGCAGCTATACAAACGAAACCCGCCTGCGCGGGTTTCAAAATCATTGAAATTTCGTTAGTCCGCGCAGGCGGACTTGGTTCGTATAGCCGCGACTTCAGTCGCCAGGGATTAAATTGACACCAATGCACGGATGTGGGCCTTAATACAGGGTGTAGTTCATCAAAAGAACTAACCCTGAAGTAGCGATTGAGCGCCATCAATCCAAACTTCAGTACCGCTGATGTGACTCGACGCATCAGAAGCCAAAAAGAGTACCAACTGAGCAACTTGCTCGGACGTGCCAGATTTGCCGTCCGTTAACGGTATTTCTCCTTCCGGATACTCAACCGGTTCGCCAACGTTTTCCAAGTCTTGCCGCTCCGTATTAGATTCTATCTCGGTTGCGATCGCGCCCGGACAAATTACATTGACACGAACGCGGTTTTTCGCCAGTTCCAGCGCTACCATTTTGGCAAAAGCAACTTGAGCGGCTTTAGTGCAGGCATAAGCCGTTGCCCCCGTGTTGCTAAACATGCGAGTGCCATTCACTGAAGAAGTGATAATCACTGAACCACCCTGTTTTTTCAGGTAGGGAACGGCATACTTAACCGTGAGATACGTACCCGTGAGGTTAATATTAATAGTCTTATTCCATTCTTCAGGGTCTAGTTCCTCTAATGGAGCCCAGACACCGTTAATTCCAGCATTGGCAAAGACAATATCGAGACGCCCCCATTTCTCGATTATCTGTTGTATCGCCTGTTGCATTTGGTCGGGCTGCGAGATATAGCAACCGCCAAGGCGATTAGGACGCTAGGTGCAGGACATACTCCATGGCATCGCGTAGACAATCAAACTGGTCAATTTGCTTGCGAATCCGACTTTTGAGCCAAGACCAGCATCGCTCAATCTTATTGAAGTCCGGT
>DATNPC010000126.1:0-2026 GCA_036703375.1 Allocoleopsis sp. | reverse complement strand
ATTTTGTTGATTTAGGTGTTGATGCCTACGAGCAGAAATATCAGCAGCGCTTGGTGCAAAACCTTCAGAGAACAGCTCATTGCTTAGGCTTTGAGCTGGTTACTCAGCTATCTGGGGCTGATTCTGTTTCTTAGAAGAGCGTTAGCTGTGGACAGGGAGAACAACGGACGGGTTGCCCCTTCAACGCCAGTATTTTCAGATACCTGCTGCACCGTGCCATCCGGGACAAGCATCACCCCAAACGTGTCACCCGGACGCATTGAGAACGTCCTTACCCCTAGATACTCTCCAGAGTTATAATCGGGTTCCCAAGGAAAAGAGCCATGAAATCGCGCTCCCCCGGTAGCGTCAGAAATCACCACATGACCTAACTCAGAATTACTTAAAGCGCGACGGGCAGCTTCTGCAATAAACTCATTCACATCCGTCTCAAACTGCTCCATCCCCTGCAAACTGAAGATGGCTAACTCACCCTGATAGGCACCGCCGTCAAACAAGTAGTCAAGGCTCACTTGACCACTAGAACCCACAGTAAAAACCCCAGTATCAAAGCTGGGGTTATCAAATCCTGTAAGGGAATCTCGGTTTTGTAGAGATGTAGCATCTTGACTGGATGTAGCCGATAAGTTCAGATTGTAATCTGTCGTTATTTCGGCACCTGAATAAACTTTGATGTAGTCGCTACCAGCATCAAGAGTTGTGAAAATAGATTCTGAACTAGTACCTAGTTGCGCTGAAGTTTGTAAGACTTCACCCCTGCTTTGAGCAATTGCAAATCAGCATTTGCCCCCAATCCGCTGAGGGTCACATTAAAACTGCTGTGATTACTTAGATTGAAGCCGTAGTAATCATTTGTATCAAGTGGACTAACGGAACCAGTAAAGGTTTGAAGACTAGACGTAAGTTCAAGAGCCTTAGCAGTTCCTAAGGTGTTACCTGCAAAATCTTCCTGCATAAGTTTAATTATGTTTTTTAGGAATACACGATTTAAAAGGTAACTTGCCTTAAAATAGAACCCCAATCTAGCCGATGGAACTTAGGAACAGTTTAATTCGTCTTTATTTTGTAAGAGTTCAGATTCCCCTGCATAAATGTAGTAACGAATTTGTTACTACATTTATGCATGTAGTTTGGCGATTGCGAGAAGGAAAAAAAGGGACATCTCGATACTGCCACCTCGCCGAATCAAAGCGAGTTGGGAGTAAAGTAAAGACCAAAGTGGCGGCTTACATTGGTAGTGTCTCACTCAAGCCAACCAAACTAGAGACACAAGTCTTTTGGATGCAGGCCAAGTCAATCCTAGACACTCTGAATCTGACCGCTGGTGAGAGAGCCAAGCTAGAAGCAGCGCTGCTCAAGGAAGTACCCAGGGGTAAACACGAGAAATTCATTAGTGCCAAAAACGACGGACACTACACCTCTATATACTTTCTGGAAGCTGTAGTGGAATGTATGGGTGGGATTGACTTAGACCCTGCCAGCAATAGCAAGGATAACCCCCATGTGATGTAGCGAGGGTTTCAGTCGATCTCTTGCCTATTGCCAAAATAGCGCGGTCGCGCTATTTTGGCAACCCCCACAGCTAAAAATCGACTTTTGCAAGAGACGGTCATGAGCCTTTGGCTCACACTCCAGCATGAAAGGAGACTTTCTTTCACAGGTCGATTGCAGACCCATTAAGAATTGAGGTGATATACTGTCGGGCTGATTACCCTTAATCAAAGTATGTTTGTAGTGAGCGCTTCAGTGCCTACTCTCAGAGGACTCGCATTCCTCACTACAAACATTCCTCATAATGTGGTTTTCTTCGCGGACACGATCTGACTTCTAGCTCCCATCCTAGAGCGAATGACTCTCATCGACTCAACGGGAAAACTAGAGGTTCGCCGCATTAATTAAGCCATAGCCCCATTTGTTGTCAAATGTTCCCGGTGCCTTATTGGGAATAGAGCTGTTCTCCCGTAGCAATTCCTTGAGAACGTCCGGTTCCAGCGTGGGGTCGCGTTGCAATAGCAGCGCCACAATA
>DATNPC010000125.1:0-20925 GCA_036703375.1 Allocoleopsis sp. | reverse complement strand
AAGTAGTGGCGGATTTGCTCGTCTGTCCAGTTTAGGCGATCGACCCAGTGGTACTGACGCCCAACCTCTCGGTACAGGTAGCGAAAGAAGGACACAGGGCATTCTAAGAGCTGCTCGATCCGCAGACGCTCGTCTTCCACTCGGGCGCGAATCAGTTCGTTCCTGTGGATCATTTGCAGGTAGGTCCGCTGAACCTCAATGCTTGCCATCGCTACAGTACAGGTTGTGAGTGCTGCAACCGATCTAAATCCAGCTGAGCTAACCGCTGATAGGCGCGATCGATCGCACCTTTGCCCCGTAGCGCCCCTGTATTCGCACCAGGGCAAATGTAACTTAATGTTTCTGGCGTAAAGCGATCGCGCAATGCCTGGATGCTCTGAAGCTGCCGCCGCCAGTGAAACGTTTTCGAGGTTCTCAAGGGTGCGGGTTCTCCCTGTCGATCCGGTAGCAGGTGACGCCCGCAAAAGAGAACGCCGCCTTCAGCCGGGTAATACAGACACGAGGAACCCGGAGAGTGGCCGGGCGTCCAGAGCGAATAGCAACCGGATGCAAGCGTTAACTCGCGTTGAAATGGCATGGCATCCAGCCCTGGCAACAGATAAGCTTCTTGTTCTTGAATCAAGATTTTGCAGCCAAAAGCCTCCTGAATCTCCCGTGCCTTACCAATACCACCTCGATGAGTGATTAAGAGTAGCGATACTCCGCCTTTCTCTCGTAAAAACTGCTCGTTGGTCTCATTCCAGGCAGGACAATCGATCAAGAGGTTGATAGCATTTCCTACAATAAAATAAGCCGTGCCTCCCAATGTATCTCGATTGGGTGGAAATGCGAAAATGGTATTTAGGACAGGGCGCGGTTGCTTGAGAGCAGCAGGTTGGCGGTTGGACGGTGAGTTTTGAGGAGGAGAAAAATTACTCTTTTGTGGAGAATCGGGTTGCACAATGGTTGTATCCCTGTAGTGGCAGACGTACTAAACGTTCAATTTTGGATAAAAAATGGACTAATTTTTTTACCGACATCGTTAGTTGGACTCATCTTTTACAGTGAGCAGTTACCAGTTACCAGTTACCAGTATGAGAGTGGGAGGAAGGAGACCCAAAATCGTTGCATGGTAGGTTTCACGCAGGGTCTCGCATCCGGAGTGTGAAACCTGGTCACTGTTCACTGTTCACTGTTCACTGGCCACTGTTTTAACATCCTTGCCTCCAAAATTGTCTGACCTTCGTCAAGCTTGCTCCTTTACACCAATTGTGGTCTATACATCATGGAACTCTGGTTGCTCCTAATTCTACTGGGTCTTATCACCTACTTTGTTATTAAGCGCAGCGTAACCAGCATTACTCAGACCCCCGTCTGGTTATTGTGGCTGGTGATGATGGCACCAGCGCTGATTTGGAGTGGCTGGATGTTGCTGAACAACGGTGAGGACAAACAAATGCCTCCCGCTCTGCTGTTCGGTCCATTTGTGGTCTGCCCGTTGTTGTACTGGTGGCTGGTGCAGTGGGGGCGTCGCTCGGCTAAACCGCCGGAGACTAACTTAACGGAGGAAACGCCTCAAACGTCGGCGCAACCAGCCGTTTCAGCGACGAACAATGAGTCTAAGGTACGTCCGATTAGCCAACAGGAAGAAACCGAACTCAGAAATTGCTTTCCTTGGGGAGTCTACTACCTTCAGGATGTAGAGTACCGACCTCAAGCCGTTTTGTGTCGTGGCAAGCTACGTACCAATCCAGAAGCTGCCTACCAGACGGTTCGCAACAACATTGAGGCAGAATTTGGCGATCGCTTTTTTGTCGTCTTTCAAGAAAGCATTAGTGGCAAACCCTTCTTTGCGCTCGTTCCCAATCCTCAATCTCAACAAAAAGAGTCAAAGCAGACGATAGGGGCAGATACGCGGCCGTTTCTCGCCTTGGGTCTACTGTTGATGACCTTATTGACCACCACCGGAATTGGAGCGGAAATTGCTGGAGTTTCTGCCGAACAGGTGCAATCTAACCCCACTGTTTTACTGCAAGGATTGCCCTATGCCTTAGCCCTCATGGCGATTTTGAGCGTCCATGAGATGGGTCATTATATAGCAGCACGATTCTACAAGGTGCGGACGACGCTGCCCTACTTTATCCCGATTCCCTTTTTCTTAGGGACATTTGGGGCATTTATCCAAATGCGATCGCCCGTGCCACATCGGAAAGCCCTATTTGATATCGGCATTGCTGGCCCCTTAGCAGGCTTTATTATCACAATCCCTCTATTAGTTTGGGGACTTTCTCATTCTGGAGTGGTTCCACTTTCTGATGCTTCAGGACTACTCAATTTTGCCTCCCTCAATCCTCGCTCGTCTTTGTTGCTCACTCTGATCGGGAAGTGGGCATTAGGTAGCGCCCTCAAGGTACAAACCGCAATCCATCTGCATCCTGTGGCAGTAGCGGGTTACATCGGCTTGATCGTGACAGCCTTGAATTTAATGCCCGTCGGTCAACTCGATGGCGGCCACATAGTCCATGCCATGTTTGGGCAACGAGGAGGTGCGGCCATCGGTCAACTCGCACGGTTATTGGTATTAGTTCTCGCTGTGCTAGTACCGGATTATCGGCTGTGGGCGATTGTTTTACTATTCCTGCCCGTAGCCGATGAACCTGCACTGAATGATGTCTCAGAACTCGATAACTGGCGCGATCTTTTGGGATTTTTGTCTTTAGTCCTTCTAGTCAGTATTGTTTTACCGACACCGGCGACGATTAGTCAATGGTTAAATATTTGATAGATCGCAGAAAGAAGATGGGAGACACGGAAGAACTCTTAGGGTGCATCCCGTTTTTGAAAATTTTAGGACTTACGCAAATTCCTTTTTGAACCACCAGTGAGTAGGGGCGCACTGACGTGCGCCCTTCCTATATGTGGAGTCCCTGCGTAAGTCCTGAATTCATCGTGCGAGCATCTTGCTCGCTTGCGGGTGTACGCGAGCAATAAGCTATGGCAATTTTCTACTGGGATGTCTCGATAGTTAAACTAGATACAGACTGCTCTGGGGTCACTCGATTTTTTTTGGCGACCAATGAATTGCTGGCAACCACTTCCGCGAAGAACACTGATTGACACAAGTACGGTACTTCACGCAATTGGCGAGAATTACTCCTTCTATCCTATTGTGCTAAGCTTATCCATCCCGAAATCGATCGGTTAAATCTTGACCCAATCGAGCGGTACTGAGTTCGCTTGACTACCTAGACATCGCTGGATTGAGTTAAGTGTTTTGGGTTAAACCGTAAACCATCTCATCCCATCTCTTGTCTGCGTAAGAGCGAGGCTGCTAGAACATAGGGACATGTCGTTCTCAACCCCTTAGAGCTAAGGATATCTGAAAATGCCTGAAGCTGAAATCTCTAAATCCCATCAATCCTCACCTAGTAGTTCTAATACGAAACCTTCGGACTTCACTGAGGTGCATCTCTTAGTTGTCAATGACGATCGCAAACAACCGAGAGAATATCCTCTAGGAGGTGATATGTATTCCATCGGCAGAGCGGAACGCTCGAACATCCGCCTTCACTCGCTGTTCGTTTCGCGACGGCACGCAACGTTAATCCGGCAGCAAGGAGAGAATGGCACCTACAGTTACCGGATTGTCGATGGTGACGGAAAAGGACAGCTCAGTGCGAATGGAATTTTGATTGGTAATCGTAAGCTTCAAGGCAAGTCTCAATCCTACGAACTCAAAGATGGGGATGAGATTATCTTTGGGCCTGGGGTTAGTGCGAGCTATCACCGACGCAATCGAGAAGAGAAAAAGAGCGGACCGCTCGATCCGTTTGACATTACGTTGATTGACCCTGGTATGGTTGACGAATCAGAAGAAGAGATGATGTGGGAGTCACGCGATCCCGAAGAGTTGGTCTGAGGGTCAAGAATCAATCGTAACGACGATCGAAGACTCCCATGACGTTAACGAGAATGGGAGAAAAGGGAACTGACGATGGAGAAGCGGATGATTCACGTAATTGGTGGTGGGCTTGCAGGTACGGAAGCGGCTTGGCAGATTGCCCAAGCTGGCGTACCCGTGGTTTTGCACGAAATGCGACCCCTGCGGCAAAGTCCTGCCCATCATACGGAAGAATTAGCAGAATTGGTGTGCAGTAATTCGTTTGGGGCGCTCTCCAGCGATCGCGCTTCGGGTCTGTTGCACGAAGAACTCCGTCGCCTAGGTTCGATTATTATTGGCAAAGCCGACGAACATGCTGTCCCAGCGGGTGGGGCATTAGCGGTAGATCGGGGTGTATTTAGCCGCGAATTGACAGAAACACTAGCCAGTCATCCTCTAATTGAGTTGCGGCGGGAGGAAGTTCAGCAAATTCCGACTGAGGGCGTCGTAGTGCTAACGAGCGGCCCTCTGACCAGTCCGGCTTTGGCTGAAGATTTGCAGCGCTTCACAGGTATGGATTACTTCAGCTTTTTTGATGCAGCATCCCCCATTGTGGTTGGGGAATCGATTAACCGAGATATTGCCTTTATGGCCTCGCGTTACGACAAAGGGGAAGCGGCGTATCTCAACTGTCCGATGAATAAAGAGCAGTATCTCCACTTCTGGCAGGAACTGTGTGCGGCCGAAAAAGCCGAGTTGAAAGATTTTGAGCAAGAGACAGCTAAGTTCTTTGAAGGGTGCTTGCCGATTGAGGAAATGGCGCGTCGGGGAGAGGACACCATGCGCTACGGTCCCCTCAAGCCAGTAGGGCTATTTGATGCCCGCAAAGGAGATTTTCGCGACCCAAACAATCAGGCTGAACGTCCGTATGCCGTTGTGCAGTTACGACAGGAAGATAAGGCGGGTCAGCTGTGGAATATGGTAGGGTTTCAGACCAATTTGCGTTGGGGCGAGCAGAAACGAGTGTTTCGACTGATTCCGGGATTGGAGAATGCGGAGTTTGTGCGGATGGGCGTGATGCACCGCAATACGTTCCTGAATGCGCCGGAGTTATTGCACCCGACGCTGCAATTTAAGCAATCTCCAAGGTTGTTGGCCGCCGGTCAATTGGTGGGTACGGAAGGTTACACGGCAGCAACGGCTGGTGGTTGGTTAGCGGGGACAAATGCGGCGCGGCAGGTATTAGGATTGGAACCCGTGATGCTTCCGGCAACAACGATGATGGGGGCGCTGTTTGAGTTTATTAGTTCGGCATCACCCAAGCATTTCCAACCGATGCCGCCGAATTTTGGGATTTTGCCACCGTTGTCAGTGCGAATTAAGAGCAAGCAAGAGCGATATGGAGCGTATCGCGATCGCGCTTTGGCCGATTTGGATAGCTGGAGTCGGGGACTGCGGGCGTCTGCGGCTTAAAGGGTACTTTAGTTCAGGGCTTAAGTCAGTGTCATTCAATTGTTCCTTGGAAAAACCCGGACTTGGGGGACGTTGCCCCCCAAACCCCCCAGTGGGGGACGAAGTGCCTCCCCCACGTCCCCTGCACAAGGGTTGATTAGTGTAATGACTTTTCTTAAAGTCAGTGCCATTCGGCTTAAGTTGAAGGCACTACTTAGGCGAAAAGCGATCGTGATTTGGAACAATCAAGAATGAAGGGAGAACCCCTAATTACCCTTTTCCGAGTCGGCAAGGGGTGTTTTCCCCTACTCTTGCCGAGAAGCAGGTGAGGCGGTTAAATTTTTAGTTTCTTGGCGAGGTAGTCTTAATCTCTACAGGGGAGTGTTGCTCCTGTGGCGGTGAGGCGATCGCTCAAATTTTGCCTTTGTGGCTGAGGAGTTTAAGGTTGATGAAAAAGATAAATTGCTTGGGTCAGTCGGTTCATGTTTTGGCAGTGATGGCGATCGCTACGACTGGAATGAGTATTCCAGCTATTGCTGGCAGTGACATCCCCACATCTCAAGAGACTTTGAAAGTGGCACAAGCCTCGCTGGCAGGACAGTGCCGTGCCGCAAAACTACAAATCCCTGTTTTCAGGTCAGCCAATACCACGAGTGAGGCAGTAAGACTGCTGGCTGCCAATGAGCAAGTGACGCTGGCAGACATTGCTGTTGACGCCAATGGCTTTATCAGCATTAGTTCTCCTGTCGTGGGATACGTGCAGGCTACCAACCTCAAGCCCTGTGGTGATAGCGCTGTCACTCCTCCCAGTAATGTACCCCCTGCTAATCAAAACCTGTGTCGCCGAGTCGCTCGGCCGTCGCAAGGGTTGGCGATTCGTAGAGAACCAAGTACCGCAGCAGTTCAGGTTGGTGGGGTACGTTATTTAGGACGAGTGACTCTGACTACCAGTCCTGCAACGCTCAAACGAGCGGATAATCGGGACTGGGTAGAAATTTCCTCCCCTGTCAGGGGTTGGGTTTCCAATGGTTTGGTTACTGAATCAAAAAGTAATTTAGTTTACTGTCAGTGAGGTGTCATACCAAATCCGCATCTATAACCTCTTTTATCTGTATAAATTCTCTTCTTCTCTCTCTAGTGGTCTCTGTGCCCTCTGTGGTTCGTCTCAAAAAAGGGGGAATCAACGCGGATTTGGTATCATTCGCTGCTGAACCGAGTAGTATCGGATAGATTGCAATCTTGTTGTCGCCGATCTCGATAACTGGAGTTCCCTCCCCATTACCTAAAACCCCGCCCACAAGGGGACGGGGTTTTTATCGTGATTTCTATTTACGAGAACACGCATAATTTCCTGACAATTTTGTTCCTTGACCAGGAATAATCGTGCTTTCATTATTAAAATTTACTGTTAAAATTCTTCGGTTATTATTATCAAAAGCAGCAGCTCTATGAATTTGGTAGTCGCTTTTATTATTGCAATCTATAGAGACATAAGCTACTATTTTGCTAATAAAAAAACTCTTCCCTCGTTCGCTAACTCTAAGAGGTCGGTTGTAAACTAGAGATAGCCAATAGTAGCGAAAATTTTGAACGATTTTGATAGAAGTACTATCGACGAAATATACCCCTTGAAGACCGTTGCGTTCTACTCTAAGAGTCGCAATCCTCACCCAACGTGCGGGAGGTGCAGCTAAGAGGTTACTACTATTGAGGAAAAAGCAGAGACTAGTCGTTAAACCAAGAGCCGCACCTAAGAATTTCTGCATTTGATTATCCGATTTTTTCTATAACAGTTCTTAACGTCTAATCTCAGGAATTACGCAGGTATTTACAAAAATTTATACTGGCTTCCTAGTAGCGGAGCTGATATGCATCTAAGATGCATAATTTGGACGGGCAAGATGCCCATCCTATAGGAAATAGGCTAAACACTTGTCAGTTAGCTGCGCGACAGCTCAGTCACAAAAAAGCGATCGCTTTTTTCTCTCTCCTCCCCTACCGCTTACGTCCATATTTCTCTTTAATCCGCCGTACCTGTTCGAGGAACTGAGTTCCTTTTTCTGGGTTAACCATGGCGACAAAATTTGCAAAGCCTTGGATGGAAGCGATGACATCCGACGAGTTCCCCCAGTGCTTCCCTTCTGGGCCTTCTTGCTCGATCTGAAACAGAGTAGCGCGGAAGCGTTTGAGTTCTTTTTTGGAAATAGTGGGGCGCTCGTTGACGACAATGCCAGTGACTTCCTGTTGCCGATTTTTCCGCAAGATTCTCGTCTTCTGTTCGTTGATGGCAAATCCTTCGCGATCGACAATTGACTCCGTGCGTCTGAGGATGTTACAGATATGCTGCAGGCTATCGCCATAGGCGGAAAACGTGAGATCGTCGGCGTAGCGGGTGTATACAAAGCCGAGATTTTCAGCCATTTCGGTTAAGCGGCGATCGAGGCGACGGCATAGTAAGTTGGTAATTGCCGGACTTGCAGGCGAGCCTTGAGGCAGGTGGCGTTCTGTAAGGGCGACGTAGTAAGTTTTGCCGTCCAGTTCGACTTCTGCAATCTCTGGTTCGGTACACAATAAGCCGAAAATGGTTGCTGCCGCTTCCGAGTAACCGAAGGATTGGAACAGTCCTTTGACGCGCTTGTAGGAAATTGAGGGGAAGAAGTCTTTGAGGTCAAAGTTGATGATAACATCAGCTCCCGCATGCGGTTGAGCGTTGCTGACGATTGAGCGATCGCGTCGGAAACCATGAGCGGCATCGTGCAGTTCTAGCTTTTCCAAAATATTGGCCAGAATCCAATATTGCGCCTGTTTCAATCGAGGCATGGGTGAGGAGATGAGCCGCTCTCCACCCGTTTTTTTGGGAATCTTGAAGCGAATATAGTGAGAAATTGTGGCAGTTTTGCGGGAAAACGCCAAAAAGCGCAATTGTCCGACACTAATCTCCATCGCACGAGCAATTTCTTCCGGCGTTCCACACGATGGCAACCCATATGCCTGCAACCGCTCTTCATTGCAATCGGTGTAGTTCAAACCACCCGATACACCGTCACCGAGATAGGAAATCTCCTGTTGTTTCTTCTGCCGCCACGCTTGGGCGCGATCGATGCGCTCTCGTTCCCGACGTTCCTTCGTCTCCTGACGCTTGCGCCGCGACTCCTCCATCCGTTGCTTGAGTGCCTGTTTCCGCAGCGCTTGCTCGTTGTGGAGTTGCCGATTTTCAGCACTTAGGCGATCGAGTTCCCGTTGCAGTTCTCCTCGGCGTCGGATTTCATCGCCTGGGTCTTCTGGTATCGTACCTTGAGCAGGCCAGAAGCCCAAGCGAATCATGTCTTCGAGAATGAACTCCTCTTTAGAGGTTTGTCGGATGCGATCGTAGAGTTCTTGGCGAGTGCGCGGCTGTTCGGACATATCGCAACGTTCTTGGTTATTAATTGTTGTAGAAACGCAACTCTAAACTAGCCCGACTTTCTTCAGTGCGACTTCAGCCGCATGTTTCTCCGCGTCCTGTTTGCGGCGACCTTTGCCCACACCGTAAACTTTACCATTGACGCGCACTTCGGCTGTGAACTCTTTAGCATGGTCTGGGCCAGACTCATCAATAATGGCATATTCAGGGTTTTGAACAAATTTTGCCAATGCCCATTGCTGAAATCGACCTTTGGAATCTACAAGACTTTTAGGATCGGCATCAGATTGAGGAAAAACGATGCTGTCAGCCACCGCAGTAAATAGTGGTTGGACAAATTCACGGACAGCCTCAATTCCTGACTCTAGAAAATAGGCAGCAATATACGCTTCAAAGGTATCGCTAAGCAATGAAGGATTTTCACGTCCTCCTTCTTTGATTGCGCCTTTACCCAATCGCATCAGTTCACCAATGTCAAACTGAGTAGCGAACTTTCCTAATTGCTTTTCATCAACCAAGTTAGAGCGCAGACGAGTTAGCTGAGCTTCACTCATTTCTGGATAATTTTGATAGAGAAGCTCTCCCACCACAAAACCTAGAACGGCATCACCCAAGAATTCTAATCGCTCGTTATGTTCGCCTGCATCGGGGTGTTCGTTGACATAAGATCGATGGGTAAGGGCTTGGAGCAGAAGTTTTTCATCTTTAATGAGTGGAAGTTTTTGCATTTTTAGAAAAATCACCCGCCACTGTCAGTTACAGCCTTTCTCAATTGCATACAGTACATCTGTGTAGGGGCGCACAGCCGTGCGCCCCTACACTATCGTGTATCACAAACGATTGAGAACCGCTATACTTATCCCTTGATAAACCTTGCAGGGCTAAACTGTTCAACTCAAGCGAGCAACGTACTATCCGTTGGTTCACTTTTATCTACAAAGCTGGAGAAGCTTGCGGAATTTGAACTTCGGTAGATGCATGCAATCTCTGAGACTGAGAATGCAACCATCCATACCAATTGCCTAATCCTTCTCCAGTTACCGCCGAAACTTTGAAGACATGAATTTTGGGATTGACTTGTTTGGCATATTGGATGCAACGTTCAACATCAAATTGCACGTAGGGCAGCAAGTCAATTTTGGTGAGAATCATGATATCACTAGCCCGGAACATGTGAGGATATTTGATGGGTTTATCTTCCCCTTCTGTCACCGAAAGAATGACTACTTTGGCACTTTCTCCCAAGTCAAATAAAGCCGGACAGACGAGATTGCCAACATTCTCAATCATGACTAGTGAATTCAGCGATGGATTGAGTTGTTGCAAAGCCCGTTCCACCATAGATGCTTCTAAATGACAGCCCGTACCTGTATTGATTTGGACAACTTCACAGCCCGTTTCCTGGATTTTTTTCGCATCGTTGGCTGTTTCTTGATCGCCTTCTATGACATAAATAGGTAACTGCTCTTTTAAATCGTGAATTGTGCGGGTTAAGAGCGTTGTCTTGCCCGAACCGGGAGAACTTACTAGATTCAATGCTAAGATGTTGCGCCCTCTAAACCAACCTCGATTCTGTGCAGCTATCAGGTTATTTTTTGCCAGAATATCTTGTTCTAAAGAGATAGTGGTGCCGTGAATTTGAGCATGAACTTGCGAGGCTTCACTATTGGAATCGCCATTACTATGGCTGTGAGAATGGGTAATAACCGTGCCGTCAGGCAAAGTATGGGTATGAGAATGAGTTGATTCGTGGTTATGAGAATGGGTAATGACACTGCCATCCGGTAAGGTATGAGTGTGATGGTGTTCGTGACTCTCTCCCTTGATTTCAACAACCTCACCTGTTTCGAGATTAGAGATAGTAGTTTCGCTATTATCAGAGCAACCGCAAGTTACACACATAGGGCTATCTCCATTTCTTTTATTTTCAATTCTTCACCCGTTATCAAATCCAGTTCGACGCTGCCGCAGCTACAGATTCCAAAGGGTTGTTCTAGAGGAACTTCAGCACCACATAGGCGGCAGCGTGCTAACCCTGGAATTTCAATAATTTCTAAACTAGCGCTTTCTACAACCGTACCTTTGCAGCAAATATCGAAGCAAAAGCGCACGGCATCCGGCATGATGGCTGAGAGTTTGCCAATTTCTAAGGTAACTCGTTGGACTTTTGCGCCCTTAGCCTGCTCGCAAACAATTGCTACTATATTTTGAGTTATTCCTAATTCATGCATATTTTGATTGCCGATTGCTAACGGCTAATCCTATATTTCCCATTAACGATTAGCCACGAGCAAAGAGCAATACTTTTTAATATAAATTATTTCGAGTAATCCGGCTCATTGGAGAGTGAATCGCGGTAAACTGATAATTCATCGACCCTCATTTCAAACGGTGTCCCCATACCCATTGGGGGACAAATGCGTATTTTGGCATGCCTGAAGAATGACTCTAGATAACTGCCGATCTGGACGAGGTTGTTTAAAATACGCCAGTTGGTAATGCGATCGGGGCAGCTAATGACTAGGGTTAGAGCATTGGGGTTAGCCGTGACCTACCCTCACAACTTGATAATAAGGCTTGCGTTTCGCGATCGCATACTAAGCATCCTTTTCTGTTTCTAAAAATTCTTTCGTTTCATCGTCTTAATAAGCCCCAATTCCACTACAACCAATTCTCAGATAATTGCTAGTCAGATAAATTCTCTGTCCTAACAAAACAGTTAGTTGCATGGCAGTTGTGTAATTGCTAGTAGCGGAAACAAAAAAGAACGTGACAGTGCTATCTCTGACAATGGCTTAATTGATACACACGTAGCCCACTTTCTTGCTAAAATCACTTACGCCTGAATTATGCAGAATAAAGACTCAAAAGATAAAGTTGATGTACACCTAAAGTATTGAGCTTTATGCAACCAATTAAAGCCACTCAACTTATACCGCTCTCAATTTCAGCAAGAGCACACTTGATCGAAGAATATGCCAGCTTTGTCAACGTACCTGCCGATATTAATTTTGAGTTACATCGTGCCTATCAAATTTCAACCCTACTTGCGCCAGCCTTACCGGACTTTATCCAGCACCAGATTCAAGAAGACATTTCTCACGGCTCTATTTTAGAGAGGGAACGCCAGTCTACTGCGATAGCAACTCAGTGCGAAAAGGTTGCAGATCGCTTCATTGCCTCCATGCCAGCATTGGTGAGATCGCCAGCACAGATGGAATCCAGTCCGCGCAATCTCTATGAAATGTGTGGTGCAGCAGTATTTGTCGAAAGCAATTCAATCTCCAGGAACCTGAGTACAACAATGGGCGATCTTTGGGAAACAATTGCCAATATCAGTCCTTACGCAGTGAGTCCAGAAATAGATTTTGGTCTTAAGATTACTGGTATCGACTCGATTATTTTATGTGGAGGAAAAGGAGCGCCTGTATTTGTACAGATTAAGACACAGCGCAACACTCTCACAGGAAGTCAAGCCCCCAGATCGAGGCGTGAACTAGAGCTTCACCAACATAGACTTTTTGCAGCAGCCTTTTGCACAGGTGGTGGTTGGACATTTTCAAGCACGACAATTCCTCGTGTTTGTGGGGCTGAATTTTGGAGTATGGTTGAGCTTGACTATGAATTATTGAAGTTTCATGTGAAGCAAATAATACTTAAAATTCAATCGGCTTACGTAGCACTTCAACAGGAACCTCCCATTGGAGGTAAATAAAAATTTGCTTCACATAGGAAATAAACAAAGTTGTTGCCCACAACTAGGATGAGACTCTCCTAAAATATCTAACTCCCAACTAATATCATCAGTCTTTAAATATCGAGAATAGGGGAAGTCCTTAAAAACTTTTTGCTCTACACCATTTAAGTGGTTAACTAACATTCTAGCGATCGCTCTACCCAGAGAGCAGGGCACGGCATTCCCAACTTGCCGATACTGGTCTAGTAAGCTGCCCTCGATAATCCAATCATCTGGAAATTCCTGTATACGCTTATATTCCTGAATACTAAGAGGTCTATCTTCTTCTGGATGTGCTAAATCTGTTGCAGGCATTGCTGGGTGTGTAACGAGAGTTGGAGCAGGTTTATCCCAAGCTAATCTCCGGTAGAAACCAGTTTTTCCACCTCCCGCATGATAGGACGCTCCCAATGCTTCTTGATGCAACTCCACTGGCAAGTCTCGCCAATATTGTCCAGGCTTCAGTAGTCGATAGTATTTAAGGCGCTTTTCAGGAAACTTAACGAAACGATGCCCATCTTCTGGGAGTCCTTCAAATGCCTCTCTTAGCGTCCGCCACT
Source organism: Allocoleopsis sp. (assembly GCA_036703375.1). GTDB lineage: Bacteria > Cyanobacteriota > Cyanobacteriia > Cyanobacteriales > Coleofasciculaceae > DATNPC01. The sequence continues at coordinate 7,915 of DATNPC010000125.1, read as the reverse complement.
TCGGTAATCCATATAAACCTTTCTCTGAGTGTGTAGGCGTGAGATAGGGGAGCTTTTCTCCATCGCGACTACAAGTGATGACAACCCTCTCACGTTGTTGAGGCGAACCAAAATTAGCTGCATTGTATAAGTTGAAGGAAACACTGTAGCCTGCTTCCTTCAGCCTGCGAGTAATGTAGAGAAGCGCACCCCCTCTTCGTTCCTCTTGGGAAAGTGGAGGATAGCTAACTCCTCTCATTTCATGAGGTCGGTGCTTCAAGGGAGCAGACAATAATCCTCGGACATTTTCGATAACAGCAAACTTAGGTCTAAGGTCAGTTATTAAATCAATGAATGTCAAGAAAACATTTCCCCGCTCATCATTAAAGCCCTGCCGTTTACCAGCACTGCTAAAGGCTTGACATGGCGGACCACCAACAATCACATCAATATCTTCTTGTAAACTTAGCCCCGCCTGTTCTCGGATCTGATTGGCAGAGTAGTCTCTAATATCACCAATGAGGGCGATATCGGGTCTATTTGTCTCTATGGTTTTCCGGGCTGCTGTATCTACTTCACATGCAAGCAGCACCTCAATCCCTTCTCTCTCAAGCCCCAAATCAAGACCCATACAACCCGAGAAGAAGCTTAAAGCCTTGAGAGTAGGTTTACTAGAAGTTCTTCTGGCACGATCTGGAACAACCAGATCGAGACTATGCTCTTTATAGCGATATTCACTAGCAGATTCTGAAGCAATCACCCACCGATTACCAATCAGTTCCCCGTTCAGCTCTCCACTCCTGAGCAACTTGCGAACGTATTGCTCAGAATAACCAAGTATTTCAGAGGTTTCTTTGACGGAGAGGTATCCAGTAGACATAGGGGTTTCGCTTACGAAACTAAAATTAGGTACCCTATCTTAGAAGGAGTACAGTTGTTTTGCAAGCCTCGCCCTACACCCTTTCACTTCACTACCGATCAACAAATTCTCGGTAATTGATCGCCAACTAGCATATCGACGATACGTTCAGCGCCAAAAGTGGTTTGTAGGAGAACTACTCCTGGTGGTGACGCGATCGCTTCTCCGATAATACAAGCATCTCGTCCTGTTGGATGGGATTTCATGGCAGTAAGGACAGCATCAGAATGCGATCGCGGCACGACGACAACTAACTTTCCTTCATTTGCCAAATACAATGGGTCTAAACCGAGAATTTCGCAAATCCCTTTAACCTCTTCGCGCACTGGAATGGACTGTTCGTACAAGCGAATCCCCACGTCCGAACTCAGGGCAAATTCATTTAACACTGTCGCCAACCCGCCACGAGTCGCATCGCGCATGGCACGAACTTCCGGACAAACATCGAGGATGGCATCCACCAAACCATTCAACGGCTGACAATCACTCTCAATTTCAGTTTCTAGCGCCAGTTCGCCGCGAGCAATTAAAATAGCAGCACCGTGATCGCCCAAGTTACCGTTAATCATCACGGTATCTCCCGGTTGGACATTGTGGGCAGAGACGGAAACCCCTGCGCGAATTACCCCAACGCCAGCCGTGTTGATAAATAGCTTATCCGCCGCACCGCGATAAACGACTTTCGTATCGCCAGTCACCACCTGTACTCCCGCCGCTGCTGCTGCCGCTTTCATACTCTGCACGACGCGCCGCAATGTTTCAATCGGCAGTCCTTCTTCCAGAATCATGCTGCAAGTGAGGTACAGGGGTTTAGCACCACTAACGGCTAAATCGTTGACAGTTCCATTGACAGCTAATTCGCCAATGTCACTGCCGGGAAAAAATAAGGGATCGACGACATAGGAGTCGGTGGTAAATGCCAATCTATCTCCCTGCGCCATCAGACTTGCCAAGTCAACACTCGCTTGGTCTTCCAGTTGGGACAAAATGGGATTATCGAAACTGCCGACAAAAATATCGTCAATCAAGTCGCGCATCGCTTTGCCACCGCTACCGTGCGCCAAGGTGATTGTAGTATCCCGTACTTTACCCCGACGGCGTCGAACTTGTTCGACTTTTTGAAAGAGGGGGTGCTGTTCGGGGTTGTTGGTAGAGGAACTATCCATATTGAAATGACTTCCTGGTGTTTTAGTTTCCGGTGCAAAACTGGAGCCTGGAGAACAACGTATAAAATAGCTCAGAGGCATCCCCTGTTTCTTGATTCATATCGATCGCGATTAAACGAGACGGTATGAATGCGATCGCTCTTGGTTCCAGTGTAGGCAAAAGGCTACTGGCGATCGCATTCATCTATTCTTGACCAATCCCCTCTAACACCTAGTAACTCTTAAAGCTATCATGACGGATATCTCTTGAGCCGCCAGTCGGAGGAGAAACTCGTCTCAATCGACTTTGGCGCAAGCGTTTTCAGGACAGACTCCAATCCCCCAATTTTCCATGTTCTCTGCTTCTAATCAGGGTCAACTTCTTCAGTTACGTCCCGGCGATCGCTTAAACTACCATGGCGTCCAATGGCAGGTCAAAGATTACAGCACCTACACAGACGCCAAGGGCTATGAGACAACCGAGTGGTTGCTGCGCTCTCAATCCGGGGCAGACTATTACTTGCTGCGAGAATTTGACCCCCAAAATCCAGAAGGTCTAGTCCATTGGTATCTTGCACATGAAGTTCGCAACCCTAAGATATTTCAGCCAGAATCTTTCCATAACTTGGCTGTCCGTCTGTGGCACGATATGCAGAACCACAACACCCCTTACCCGGAATTGCGAGCATTGGGCAGACGCTACTACTTTGAATCTCAGACTGAGGGGACTTATGAAGGAAATCAGGGGAATACTTCTCGCATTACCTGGGACTATTGGGACGAACCACATCAGTGGAATTTAGCGATCGAAGCTTGGCAGAACACCGAACTGCATGTTTACTCGACAAAAGTTGTCAGACCCGAAGAGTTCGTTGAAATTGCCAAAGAGGGAGTCGTCGAACGGCTAGCATCATTTCCGATTTGGGAATTTCTCGGAGCATGTTGCTTTCTAGTTGGTGGGATTTTGATGATGATATTTGGATAGCCAAACATGCCAACTTCCCTGTTTGTCGAACATCATGCCGATGGACTTGCCTTCTATATCAATGGTGATTTGCAGTTTGATACGGCTGACGAGGCACTTTATCACGAGTATTTGGTTATCCCAGCTATTAGTTTGGCAGTTGGAAGATTGCCTCAGACTAATTTGCGCGTCCTCATCTGTGGTGGTGGAGATGGACTAGCGGCACGGGATGTCCTGCGATTTCCGCAAGTCGCTCGCATCGACTTAGTCGATTACAATCCAGATGTTTTAGAACTGGCCCAAACAGTATTTAAGCCATTTAATAACGGTAGCTTAGAAAGCGATCGCCTCACAGCATACACCCAAGATGCCTTTGAGTTTGTCTCGACCATTCCCGATAATTCCTATCACATTGTGATTTGCGACTTCACTTATCCCACTCGTCCGGAAGAGACAAGCATTTACAGCCGCGAATGGTTTCAACAAATCCATCGAGTTCTCACCCCCTCTGGGATTATCAGCACCAACGGTGTTTCCCCAGAAAATCGCACGCTCGGTTTTTGGTGTTTGTATCAAACCTTGTTATCAGCCGGTTTGAACGCTAAGCCCTTACAACTGGACATTCCTTCCTTTCGGCGACATGGCTATGGAAATTGGGGCTTCTTTTTAGCGTCTGGACAACCGATTGAACAGTCAGAGCTAGAGGATATAACACTACCCGATAACTTGCAAGTGTTGACTGGGGAGAAGTTGTTGCAATCGTTCATTTTTTCAGATGAAATTGCCAAGATTCGTCATGATGTAACGATTCACACTCTAGATTGTCCCCAACTATTTTATTACTTACTCAATCCTAAGTTTGAATCGATCTATATTAATAAAGTAAACACAACTGTTGATTTTCTAGATATTGATGAATCCAGCACTGCACTATTTGCTACTCGCAATTGGCTGGAACTAGAATCAATGGCACGAATATGGCTGGAGCAAATTTATCAATCTCAAAGTGACCCAGACGCTAAGCCCGATATTAGTCAACTGGTGCCTGTCCAACATCGCTACCACAGCCCTAAAATGACAAGGGAATGGTTAGCGTATCTCAAGCAATTATTAGCAGAAATTGACCTATCTCGATTAGTAAACAGTTTGTTGGAAAGAGCGCAGGAACTGCCACCTCAAATTGCTAGCGACCTCAAACAGTTAGCTGAACACTTTAAAACTGGCAAGCCACTGCCCAACCTTCCGCCTAGAGTCGCTGAATTTGTGATGATGCTTTCAGTTACGCTATTAATGGCAAACTTAGTCACACCGGATACCGTGTTTGCTAAAGGCTCATATTCGAGTGGCAGTAGTGACTACTCGAGTGACAGCACGACCTATTCGACTTTGGACAGTGACTATGTTGGTGACGACAGCGGACTCACTAAATTCTGGGGTTTTGTTTTTGCTACGATTGGAGTTTTTTGGTTAATTAACATATTTAATCGCCCAAGACATGAATGATTTAACGAGCAACATCCTGCCAAATCAGTTGTTCAATCCGGAGGTTCAGTTAACTCTTAGAAAACTGGATGTAGGAGAATGCCAGCTTTGGGATGCTTTAGTCAAAGCTAGCGTTGAGGGTTGCTTCATGCAGTCGTGGTCTTGGGCGGATTTTAAAGAACTGGAAGGCTACAAAACGTTTCGCTACGGTCTATTTTTAGAGCAAAATTTAGTGGGTGGATGCATTTTTTCTTTCTACCCGCATCCCAGTAAAGCCAATTTATTAATGGCTGTGGGCGGTCCTCTATTACCTCCAAATTATGCTCGTGAAGGCATGCAGTTACTCGTCGAGCAAGCCACAGGATTAGCCAAACAACTGGGTGCGATCGCTCTGCGAATTGAACCCTTATGGCAGCAAAAACCCGATTACCTGGCTGGATTTGTACGCGCTCCAGTTGACTTACTGCCTTGTGAAACGCTCCTCATTGACTTGCGTCCAACCCAAGCCGAACGATTAGCTGCAATGAAGCCAAAAGGACGCTATAACTTGCGGCTTTCTTGGCGTCATGGTGTAGAAACGGAATTCACAACGGACTCTCAAGCGATTCCCTTGTTCTATGACTTGTTTTGGGAAACCGTGAAACGGCAGCAATTTTTTGGCGAACCGTATGGTTTTTTCATCAACCTCTGCCAAACCTTATTTGCGGCAAACATGGCGGAGATTGGTTTGGCGAGATGGCGAGGGAAAGTGCTAGCGGCAATTATAGTGGTGTATTGGGGCAGTCGCGCTACTTATCTTTACGGCGGACGCAGCTTTGAACGCGGGGAAGTGATGGCACCTTACGCATTACACTGGGCAGCAATGCAACGAGCAAAAGCACGAGGTTGCACGATCTACGATTTCTATGGCTTTACTCGCGACCCCAATCATGCTTATGCTAAATTCTCTCGGTTCAAAAGCCAATTCGGGGGCGTACCCGTCACGACGATTGGCGCTTGCGATTACTTCTTTTACGACCAACTGGCAGATACTTTAATTGGCTTATTGGGCAAGTTGGCAGGAGACGGAAAATGAATGAAGTGCTGCTCAATGGATTAAATCAGTCAGGACTGATTGTATTAGAACTAATCGTCGGGTTTGCATTGTTTTGGCTAGGACAGTTGGCGTATCAAAAGCTGTTCCGGCGTCGGATGGAACTTAATTTGGAGCTGTTTGTCAGAGATAATCCAGCAGTAGCGATCGCATTGGTTGGTTACTACCTCGGCATCGTGATTGCCTTAGGCGGTGTTTTAGACAAAACCATACCCGCATGGCAGGATAAATTGCTGAATTTAGCAACCTACGGGGCAACCGTGATTTTATTCATGTTGGCGGGTGCTTGGGTGGGCGATCGCTTAATCTTGCACTGCTTTGAGTGCCATCGTGAAATTGTTCAAGATCGGAATGTCGGGGCAGCATCTGTCGAAGCGGGCAACCACATCGCCAACGGACTAATTCTCAATGCCGCCCTAGCTGGAGATAGCGGCGGCTGGCTGGTAGGATTAGTGTGTTGGCTGATTGGGTTGGGCGTCCTGGTTTTGGTCAGTGCCGTCTATCCCCGCGTTGCCAAATACGATGTGTTTGGTGAAATCGAAAAGCGCAATAACCCAGCAGCAGGCGTGGCGTTTGCCGGTTTGCTGATTGCTACAGGTAATATTGTGCGCGTCGCCTTTGCGGCTGAGTTTCAAAACTGGTTGGTCAGTTTTACTCAGTATGGGGTGATACTGTTTTTTAGCTTAATCTCACTCATTGCAATTCGCTGGCTAGCGGATTTGATTTTGGTTCCAGGGGTAAAAATTTCTGATGAAATCGTGCGTCAAGAAATCCCCAACCTCGGTGCTGGTTTAATTGAAGCATTTGCTTATATTGCTGCGTCATTTCTGATTGCCTGGTGCTTTTCTTAAATTTTGCATGGCTTAACTTTCATCGTTTGCAGTTACCAGTATGAGAGTGGGAGGAAAGAGACCCCAATTGTTGCATGGTAGATTCCACTCGGGGTCTCGCATCCGGAGTGTGAAACCTGGTCACTGTTCACTGTTCACTGTTCACTGTTCACTGCTCACTGGTCACTGTTCACTGGTCACTGTTTTAATAAGGACTACCGTCTTTGTGTAGGAAAACCCATTTACCAGAGTCATCTTTCGCTATCAGGTCATCATCGGGGTAATTCGCGCTATCGTTAGGCGTGCGATCGCCTATTTCCAAATAAACCACTACAGTACTAGAACGATTGATTAAGTGATGCCCGTTTGCCTCTCCAGCGGGGAAACCTGCTGCCATTCCGGGTGTCAAGATTTGCTCTCCAGCATTCGTGACTAACGTAACTTCGCCTTCTAAGATGTAAACGAGTTCATCTTGGCTGCTATGCCAATGCCGCAATGCCGAACGACTTCCTGGTTCGAGTTTGACGAGATTTACACCGAAATTTTTTAATCCAGCCGCATCTCCCAGACGCTTTTTCGTTCGTCCTGCTACGAAGGATTTAAAGGGTTCGGGGTAATTTGTTCCTGTGCGATCGGGTACTGCTTGAGGATCGATAATCATATCAAACGCCTTTCTGTTGGTAATGCTGAATAACCTGTTGGATGAACCTTTGCCAGGTTTCATTCGGTGTCCAAATTCGATGTAAATCCTGCTTGGCTTTTTCCTCACAAATGCGATCGCGAATTAGGCGATAGAGATAGATAAACGCTGACACTCTCATATTGGCAGCGCAGTGGACAAATACAGGTTTATCCTGATTTGCGTCCATCACTGAAAAGAAACGACTGATATCCTCAAGCGTGGGGTTTTCCCACGCGACAGGAATATGGACGTACTGCATCCCTAGAGACTCTACAATCGCTTGCTCGTTCGGTAAAGCATTGGGAGATTCTGGCAGCGCTAGGTTAATTACCACCGGATAACCCGATGCTTTAATCGCTGAGAATTGTGCTTCGGTGGGTTGTCCTGCGGTGGCTACTGAGTCTGAGACTTTTAGATAGTTGTAAATCTCTGCAATTGGGTTGCCGGACATTTTTATCCTTACCTAAGATTAACGAAAATCCTTTAACAGTGTTCAGTGAGCAGTGACCAGTGAACAGTTGGTCAGGAGTTCACGTTTGGTGGGAGTCAAAGTTCCCTACTTTTCTCAATCAGGTAGGTTTTCACGCTATTGCATAGCGCCCACTGCGTTCTCCCATTGAGATTCAATCCCCACAATTCAATAAATGTCACTGGTTGCTATTTGAATCTTCTAGCAATTCCAACAATTGCGATTCACTCAATTGGGTGATTCCCAGCTCTTGAGCTTTTTCTAATTTGGAACCGGCATCGTCTCCTACCACTAAATAATCCGTTTTTTTACTGACGGAATTGGTCACTTTACCCCCCGATGCCTCAATTAA
>DATNPC010000124.1:0-11336 GCA_036703375.1 Allocoleopsis sp. | reverse complement strand
TCCTGCTCACTGCTCACTGCTCACTGCTCACTGGCCACTGCTCACTGCTCACTGCTCACTGCTCACGGCTCACTGCTCACTGCTCACTGCTCACTGGCCACTGCTCACTGCTCACTGTTCACTGGCCACTGCTCACTGCTCACTGGCCACTGCTTCCTCAAGACGGCAAACACAACTGATTGATTACGGTTCGCCCCAATCTCTAAAACCACTAACTTCCCTACAGTAGACATAGTGAAAGCAATCTAAAGCAATCAGCAGTAGTTAGCGATCGGTTGTGATTTATACAAGGTTAAGGAGTGGTAAAAGCGATTTGAAATCGAACCGTCCCTATCAAGGTTCGGGAACCCCTCCTTCATTAGAGAGGCTAACAGTGTTCAGTATAGAGATTGGTAGCAGAACCAATGGTATTGAAATGGGAAAACACTGCTGATTGAACCTCTTACTGAAGTTCAATATAGACTCCCCCTACCCAAGCAGTATTAGTAGTTAAAGAACCTGGAACACTCTTATGGCAAAAGTTGTTGGAATTGACTTAGGTACAACTAACTCCTGCGTCGCAGTAATGGAAGGTGGTAAACCTACCGTCATTGCCAACGCAGAAGGGTTTCGCACGACTCCGTCAGTTGTAGCCTATGCCAAAAATGGCGATCGCTTAGTCGGTCAAATCGCCAAGCGTCAGGCGGTGATGAACCCTGAAAATACCTTTTACTCCGTCAAGCGTTTCATCGGGCGTAAATTTAGTGAAGTCACCCACGAAACGACGGAAGTTTCCTACAAAGTCCTTAATGCTAACGGTAATGTCAAGATAGATTGCCCCGCTCAAGGCAAGCAATTTGCGCCCGAAGAGATTTCGGCTCAGGTGCTACGCAAGCTGGTAGAAGATGCGAGCAAGTACCTTGGTGAAACTGTTACCCAAGCCGTCATTACCGTTCCTGCATACTTCAATGACTCTCAGCGTCAAGCGACGAAGGATGCTGGTAAAATCGCTGGCATTGAAGTTTTGCGGATTATCAACGAACCGACTGCGGCGTCTCTGGCCTACGGCTTAGACAAGAAGAGCAACGAAACCATTCTGGTCTTTGACCTTGGTGGTGGTACGTTCGACGTATCCATTCTGGAAGTCGGCGACGGTGTGTTTGAAGTATTAGCAACCTCGGGTGACACTCACCTCGGTGGTGACGACTTTGACAAGAAAATCGTTGATTACTTAGCCAGCGAATTCCAGAGAACAGAAGGCATTGATCTGCGTAAAGACAAGCAAGCACTGCAACGCCTCACCGAAGCGGCTGAGAAAGCCAAGATCGAGCTTTCTAGCGTTACCCAAGCTGAAATCAACCTGCCCTTCATCACGGCTACCCAGGATGGACCGAAGCACCTGGATACGACCCTGACACGAGGCAAGTTTGAAGAACTCTGCTCTGACTTGATCGACCGTTGCCGCATCCCCGTTGAGAACGCCGTGCGCGACGCCAAAATTGACAAGAGCAGCATTGATGAGGTCGTTCTGGTAGGTGGTTCCACCCGGATTCCAGCAGTACAAGAATTAGTCAAGCGGGTACTGGGTAAAGACCCCAACCAAAGCGTTAACCCGGATGAAGTAGTAGCCGTAGGTGCTGCAATTCAAGCAGGCGTTCTGGCTGGTGAAGTCAAAGATATCCTCTTGTTGGATGTCACTCCGCTATCTCTGGGTGTGGAAACCTTGGGCGGTGTCATGACCAAGATTATTCCTCGCAACACCACTATCCCCACCAAGAAGTCGGAAACCTTCTCAACCGCTGTGGATGGTCAGACGAACGTAGAAATCCACGTTCTCCAGGGCGAGCGCGAGATGTCTAATGACAACAAGAGCCTGGGTACTTTCCGCCTAGATGGTATTCCTCCCGCTCCTCGTGGCGTTCCCCAAATCGAAGTGACCTTCGACATTGATGCTAACGGTATTCTCAACGTTACGGCTAAGGACAAAGGCACGGGTAAAGAGCAATCCATCAGCATTACGGGCGCTTCAACCCTACCGGGCGATGAAGTCGAGCGGATGGTTAAAGAAGCCGAAGCCAATGCCGCTACAGACAAAGAGCGTCGTGAGAAAATCGATCGCAAAAACCAAGCCGATTCTCTTACCTACCAAGCTGAGAAACAGTTACAGGAACTTGGAGACAAAGTTCCCGCTGCTGACAAGACCAAGGTAGAAGGGTTGATCAAAGACCTACGCGATGCGCTGCAAAAAGAAGATGACGAGCGGATTAAAACTCTGACCACTGAACTGCAGCAAGCTCTCTACACCATCGGTACCAACATCTATCAACAACAAGGTGGAGATGGTGGCCCAACAGGTGGCCCTGGTGCAGGTGGAGATGCGGGTAGTTCCGGTGGAACCACTGGCGGTGGCGACGATGTCATTGATGCCGAGTTCTCTGAGAGTAAGTAAGCATTGCAAAGGCCCAGGACTGAGCAGAACGCGATCGAACTCTGACTCGGTTCCTGCCAATGCATGAGTCAATTTACTGCAATCAAGGGTTGATAGCTAGCAATATGCCTATCAACCCTTTTTCATTGGCAGGCGATAGCATCTTTAACAGCAATGCGTAAGTCCTAAGATGAATGCCACTGACTTAATCATTAATTACCTTGCGCGGGGGGGACAGGGGGAGACGCTTGTCCCCCAATGGGGGTTTGGGGGAAACCCCCAAGTCCGAGTTTTCTCTAATACCTGCAACTTTCGCCTTATGTCAGTGCCATTCTCTTTCACATTTCGTAGCTTATGGTTGCGCCTAACTCACCCTAAAAATTGCGCGCTCGCACTACATTCCGAAACCGTCTCAACTCTCCACTCTAAGAGTTCATCTGTGAGCCAAAACAAGTTACTCCAAAGGATTTGTAAGCGCGATCGGATTGATGTGAACGCTATCTAGGTTAGTATTAGCAATGAACTTCTTGCCTTAAGGTCAAAGCAACGATCGCATTTACTACGCTTAAGTAGTAAATTTCACCTGGGGCAATAAAAGTTAATCGCCTAATTTTACCATACTCCCGACCGACCAGGACGCTAACCCAATGCCACATAAATTATTTAACACTCATATTGCCAGTTCCCGCGTTTTATTAACGCCCAATGACATTAGGTCAAAATTGCCTTTAACCGATTCAGCTAAAACAACTGTTCTCAAATTTCGAGAAGAGATACAAAATATCCTAAAAGGTCAAGATAACAGAAAGTTTATCGTGGTGGGTCCCTGTTCCATTCATGATATACAGGCAGCTGAAGAGTATGCCGAGAAGCTAAGAAAACTAGCCGAGAGAGTCAAAGATAAATTCCTGCTGATCATGCGGGTTTACTTTGAAAAACCAAGAACAACGATAGGCTGGAAAGGATTAATTAACGACCCCGATATGGATGATTCATTCCATATCGAAAAAGGATTGTTAATCGCACGAAGCTTGTTGATCAAACTTGCTGAAATGGGATTACCCACCGCGACAGAAGCCCTCGACCCGATAGTCCCTCAGTATATTGGTGAGTTGATTTGCTGGTCGGCTATTGGGGCCCGCACGACTGAATCACAAACTCACCGCGAAATGGCTAGCGGGCTTTCTATGCCTGTCGGGTTTAAAAATGGGACGGATGGCAGCATTCAAGTAGCTTTAGATGCCCTGCAATCGGCTATTAAACCTCACCATTTTTTAGGGATTAACCAAATGGGGCAGGTCAGTATTTTCGAGACGACAGGAAATCCCTACAGTCATATTATTTTACGGGGTGGTAGCGGTAAGCCTAATTTTGATGCAGCTAGCGTAAAAGTTGCCGAAGATAAGTTTAAAGAACTCGATTTGCAACCCAGAATTGTCATTGATTGTAGCCACGGCAACTCGAATAAAAACCACAAGCAACAAGCCACTGTATTTGATAATGTTATTCAACAAGTTCTCGAAGGGAATCAGTCGATTGTGGGATTAATGCTGGAATCCAACCTCCACGAAGGAAACCAACCCTTTTCTTGCAATCTAGACGAGTTAAAATATGGTGTTTCTGTCACCGACAAATGTATCAATTGGGACGAAACAGAACAGATAATACTGGCAGCTTACGAGAGATTAAGCGAAAAAGCAGTTGTTCTCAACAGGTAAGTAGCGAAGCGTTAAGGCTATTAAGCTAATAGCTTGGAGGGTAAGGGTAGAAGTGCAAGATAACGCTGAACTTCCCATTACCCTCACTTACCTGTTGCCTATTGCCACTCAAATGTAGAGCATGGCTTACAAAAAACTCCACTCACCAAAAAGATTTTTACTGGCACGCTGTAGTTCTGAAAGCTCGCTCTGAGGCTGGCTATTATACAGTTCGGAAATCTTGCGTGTCATCGCCGATGCCCGCTGAGCGATCGCGCCTGCCATATTCAACACGACAATTGAGGCAGCGGCGTCGCCTTGGTGCAAGCGCTGACGCAAGTCTTCAAAGGGCATGACTAGCGTCCGTACCGACGTTAACGTAGTCACATTTGCAGAGTTCGGCTCACCACTAAAAAAGCTAATTTCTCCCAAAACAGTTGGAGCGGCAATCTTAGCCAACTCCTTTTCTCCAGTTTGAGTGTCGAGGAACACGCGGACGTGTCCGTCCAAGACGAAGAAAATTTTTTGCCCTTGTGAGTTTTGTCGCAAAATTGGCTGTCCGGCAGGAATTATTGCCCCTTTACAGGCGTTGATAAAGCTTTGGAGTTGGGACTCGTCAAGATTTTGAAATGCTGGAAACTGCGTGTAATCGATTGTCATGATGGCAGATGCGGTGAAAGCTCAGATGCCTCCAACAGTAGCTTGGTCAAAGCCTAAAAAAATGCTGAATAAATTATGAGCGATCGCACCAACCCAATCACTCATTTCACCCTTGATAATTCACAATTCATCATTTCTACCAGCGTTACCTCCCAAACGAGTCGGGGTTGAGTGTACGCTAAGAGGTATTTTCGGGCTTGCTCTAGGTGTTCGATGATGCTCGTTGGATGCTGGTGTTGCCAGTACGAGTGTTGCAGGTAATCCACCAACCACAATTGCGCTTCAGTATCGAGGGTTTTGTCAATTTCCTTGGCTAGTTCGAGAGCCTTGCGCGGCGTTTTCGGTAGCTTAGTGACTTGAGCCAGTAAGGGTGCGGGGATCGATCGCAATTGCTCAAATGCTGCAATCGCTTCTCCGGGACTACCTTGCGCCAGCGCTAAAACGGAGGGTTCATTGAGAATTTCCCCATGACTCGTTTGGCGTAGCACGGTTTCCATATCGTGTTGCGACAACCGATAAAAGGGAATGCGCTGGCAGCGAGACACTAGCGTTGGTAACAAAGACTCAACGCTGGGGGCAATCAAAATCAATGTAGCTCGTCCCGGTTCTTCCAGCGTCTTGAGCAATCCATTCGCGGCTGCCTCGGCCATGGTTTCTGCCTGTTCGAGTACCACAACCTTGCGCCATGCTTCGAGAGAAGAACGACTGAGGAACTCGGCAATTTCGCGAATTTGCTCCAAGCGAATTTGGGGAGGTGCCTTGCGCTTGAGATTTTTGGCCGCAGCTTCTTTTGCCGATAAGCGCGTGCCGTTGTGCAGGTAGGTTGGCTCTACCCAGAGTAAATCGGGATGGTTTCCCTGCTGCAAGCGTTTCTGAATTGAAGGTTGCCGCTCGATGGGAACATCCTGACAAAACAACAATTCGATAAATGCTCGTGCCGCGAGACTCCGTCCCACACCAGGAGGGCCAGCAAACAGATAAGCAGGGGCAATGCGGTTAGACGCGATCGCTCCCTGCAATAATGCGATCGCTTGGTTTTGCCCTACGAGGGCTGCAAAAGGGTCTGAAACCATGTACTTAACTTTTGACGCAAAATCTCCTGAATCGCCAAATGCACCTCTTGTTCGCTCTTACTGGCGTCAATCCTGATAATGCGATCGGGATGGGAGGCTGCCAATTGAGTAAATCCTTGCTGCACTCGTCGGTGAAACTCTAAGTCAGCTTGTTCGATGCGATCGGCACTTCCCCGCTTTTTTGCGCGTTGTAACCCCACTTCGGCATCAATATCTAACCATAGGGTGAGGTCGCTTTGTAATCCACCCGTCGCAATCTGATTGAGCTGCTCGATTAACGCCAAGTCGAGTCCTCGTCCGTAACCTTGATAAGCGACGGTAGAATCCGTGTAGCGATCGCACAAAATAATGGCACCTCTTGCCAGTTGGGGTTTTAGGAATTCCTCAACGTGCTGCGCGCGATCGGCCGCATACATTAGCAGTTCGGCGCGATCGTGCAGAGGCGACGAGCTACTCTCCAGTAAGAGCCGACGCAGCCCTAGACCCAAAGCCGTTCCACCCGGTTCTCTCGTCAGCACCAAGGGGATGGTTTCGCCAACCGCAGATCCGAGACCGCTTCCTTGCAGCCAATCTAAACATCGCTGTAGTTGGGTGGTTTTACCGCTCCCTTCCACTCCCTCAAACACGATCAGCTTACCGCGCATTCAAAAAATCCTCGTTACAAAAAATCTCGCAGCTAAAAGCCCTTTAAGATACATTTTTTTGATGATCTTTGTCCGGATGAACCGCTAAGATGCTGGTAGCTGATAACAGTTGAGTATCAGCCTATCTTTAAGTGCCCCTGTTATGACCCGAAACAGAGGTTCGATATGATAAGAGGGTCTAACTATCTCACGCCCAGGGTTATATATGGCTCGTTATACTTGTTCCTTGACTGTTGCCGTTGACCTCGATTATCTTCAGCCCTCGCTGATCGAGGTTCTACAATCCTGCAACTTTGACATTATCTACGATACTGGTGACTACGTCATGGCAAGGGAGATTCCTGGTCGTGTTGCCTTTGCCAAACTCGTGACGGTGGAAGTCCTGATCGACAAATCAACCGCCACCGCTCAAGAAGTGCGAATGAATTTTGTCATCAAAAATGAAGAACTGCCTCTTCAGGTTGATAACCATTGCCGCCAGATGTTTGAGCTGGTGCAGGAGGCAGTTGCTGAAAATCGTCATTGGCAATTAGTAGAAAGCGTTGCCGGATAAGTCGATCGGTTCTGGCTTTCCCTGGGGTTACTGATGTTTCCCGCCTAAGAATTAGGATTCAAGTCTTCCGGATCGCCGACCATCATACCAGGGCTAATTAAAGTAATATCAAACTCATCTAGCGGCCCTGTTGGAGGCGTAGTGTGCTCCAGTAGATAGTACTTCGCACTCACTTGTGGCCCAAACACGATCTCATCCTCATTTTTGAGATCGTGCGATGGAACTTTACGACCGTTAATCAACAGTCCATTCGCACTGGGCTTACCTTTGAGATTGCCATCGACAATTCGGTAATAAGGGCTACCGTCCTCATGATGTCGTCGGACTAAAGTGGCGTGTCGGCGAGAGACAAACTGTGAGAACAAACGGATATCAGATTTTGGGTCTCTGCCGATCGAATAGACGGCTTCTTCCAGGGGAAACTCTTTGCGCCCCTTGTCATCTTCGATAATCAGTAAATGATTGGGATGTGATTGTGCAGGCATCGAAAAATCTTGATAAAGAGTGCAGTTAGTTCAAAGGAAACGCTCTTGCTTACTCACATTGGCACACTTTTCAACCAGCATTCCTTATCTCCTGAGAAAATTACCCCGATCGCCGACCATCAACCGGGCATCTCTCCACCAAACGATTGTCAGTATTTGCGGAGCAGAGCGGACAGACTCTCAAGTCACTCCTTCCCTGAATCTAAAGAGGGGAAAAATATCTGGTTGTCCTCACTCGTGCCTAGTCTTGAAAATGGTTCATCCTCCATTTTGACATATCCCTTTAATGTCAGTCAGATCGAGAGTCGGTTTTGAGGCAATTAAACACTCAGATGGCTCATGGGAGTCGGGAAACTAACGAAAAGACAGCGAGAAATTGGTCAAAAAACTCTCCGTCTCATCCATTCTTCTCCTTCCTGAGTCTTGTGCCTAATTCTTACTTCTATCAAACCGATCGATATCCTGACAAAACGCCTCGATCCCACTAGTTTTTGTAGGCACGACGTAGTAATAGCGAGTTAGTGACGACGCTCACAGAACTGAATGCCATTAAGGCACCAGCCGCCGCAGGCTCTAGGACAATTCCCCAAATTGGTAGAAGTACGCCACAAGCAGCAGGAATTCCTAAGACATTGTAACCAAACGCCCAGAAAAGATTTTGACGAATTTTGTTAAAGGTAGCGCGTGAAAGCTCGATCGCTTCTACCACATCGAGCAGGCGGCTACGCATCAGAACGATCCCTGCCGTTTCGACCGCCACATCCGTTCCCCCCTGTAGGGAAATACCCACATCCGCTTGTGCCAAGCCGGGTCCATCATTGATGCCATCTCCAACCATTGCCACGCGCCGTCCCTCCGCTTGGAGTTGAGCGATCGCAGATGCTTTACCATCAGGGCGAACCCCAGCAATCACATCGTTCGGCTCAAGCGTAAGCTGACTAGCAATGGCAGCGGCAGAATCGGGTCGATCTCCGGTGAGTAACATGACGTGGAAGCCTAGCGCTTTGAGACGTTCTACCGTCGGCTTGGCATCCGGTCGGAGCAAATCTTGAACGGCGATTGTACCTGCCAAGATGCCGTCTACCGCGACGTAAACGACTGTTTTGCCTGCCGCTGCCAGTGCCTGAGCTTCACGTTGGGTCGCATCCCCGATTGTAATGCCTTGCTGATTCAACCACTCAGCATTCCCCAGGAACACCCGTCGATTTTCAACCAACGCGGATATCCCCAGTCCGGCTTCTGTATAAAAATCTTGAGCCTTCAGCGTCGGTAACTGATGCTGTTGGGCAGCTGTACAAATCGCCAGTGCTAGGGGATGAGATGTCCCGCTTTCAGCCGCCGCCGCCAGTTGAAGGAGTTGAGCAGAGGATACGGGGAGGTTGATTGCAGAATTTTGTGCATCATTCCATCTCCCATTCTCCGCGTCATCTCGAGGAGGAGCGAACCATCCCAACTCGAAAACGGGCAGGCAGTCAGTGACGGTCGGTTGACCGTGAGTCAGAGTTCCCGTCTTGTCAAATACGATGGTATCGAGCTGATGAACGCATTCTAGGATATCGCCGCCCTTGATTAAGATGCCGCGCTCTGCGCCAATACTGGTGCCGACTAAAATGGCCGTCGGGGTGGCTAAACCCAGCGCACAAGGACAGGCGATAACTAAAACCGCGATCGCTAATTTTAAGCTCAAGACTAGGGGAGAAGGGGGCTGCATCATGGAATGACCCGCCATATCCATCATCGGAGTGGTGACATCGGGCCAGATTTTCGTTCCAGCACAATACCAAAAGAGAAACGTGAGCGACGCGATCGCTAAAACACCATAGGTAAAGTACCCTGCTACCGTATCCGCCAACTTCTGCACGGGTGCTTTACGGGTTTGGGCTTCCTCAACCAGTTTTACAATCTGCGCTAGCGTCGTTTCCGAGCCAGTGCGAGTGGCTTGAATCGTCATCACGCCCGACTGGTTCAAGGTACCTGCCGTTACCGTATCTCCCGGTTGCTTAAGTACCGGCATCGGTTCCCCGGTCAGCATCGACTCATCCACCGACGATTGGCCGGCAACCACATCTCCATCAACCGGCACCTTTTCTCCCGGCAAAACTCGCAACCACTCTCCGACACGAACATGCTCGACGGGAATTTCGATCCCTGGGTGTTCGCTGGTGGCTGTGGACTTGCCAATTAAACGCGCCACTTGCGGTTGCAGGGCTAATAATGACTCAAACGCTTTGGATGCCTGACGCCTCGCCCGTTGCTCCAAGGTCCGACCTAACAGGATGAAGCCCAACATCATCACTGGTTCGTCGAAGAAGCACTCCCATCCCAGTTGCGGAAACAGCAGGGCCACACAACTCGTGATGTAGGCGGTCAGCGTACCTAGCCCGACTAAGGTATTCATATTGGGGGCTTGATGCCACCACCCCCGCCAGCCATCCACAATGATGGGGCGACCGGGTATCAACAACGCTAACGTGGCTAGACCCCAGTGGAACCAGATATTGCTCAGCACCGGCAGCATCGGTGCGCCAATCCAATGACCGACATGTCCTACGGTGGAGAGCAGGATAAGGATACCGGCAATTGCTAATTGTCGAACTTGTTCCCTGGCTTGGACTTCGCGTCTCTGGGCTGGTGTTAAGGAAGCGTCTTGTGCAGCCGAGGCGCGACTGTTTTGGGCACAACGGGGTTGAGAGGGAAATCCCTTAGCCGTTAATTGCTCGGCTAACTCAGCCGGGTCAACCGCACCCGCTTCGCATTCGACTACCGCCACCTCAGTCACGAGATTGACACGGGCAGAAACGACGCCGGGATGCTGACCCAGCTGTCGTTCTACAATACTGACGCAACCAGCACATCGCATGCCTGTAACGTCCAACGCGATCGTTTCTACGGGAAGCGCTGACGTTGTTTGGGCAGTATCTGGGGAAACTTGCATAAAAAAGTCAATACATTTAATAATTCTTGAGGATTCCTCGACATCAAGGCGTCGGGCAGACCTCTACTTTTGAGCGTATGCGAAACATTACGCAGTCAACTTAATAATAAATGGAAGTTTTTATAACATTGAGCCTCTAGCGATGGATAGGATGAGTTATGCCAACGGCAGGTAAAACCGAAATGTCGTGCCGACACCAGGCGTACTTTCAACTTCAATCTGACCGCCTTGTAATTCAACCAAGCGTTGAGAGATAGCAAGCCCAATGCCAGTTCCACCCGTATGCTGATTTCGAGAGCGATCCGCTCGCCAAAAGCGCTCAAATACGCGGGACAAATCTTCCGGTGCCATTCCCACCCCAGTATCGGTCACGGCAATCCATAATCGAGACACTTGACCGCTCGATCCTTCAGCTTCTGCCCACGCGCGCACGGTAATTGAGCCGGATGGAGTATATTGGATGGCATTACCCAAGAGGTTAACCATCACCTGTTCTACGCGATCGAGATCGGCAAGGACTGGCGGTAGTGGGTCGGGACATACCAATCGCAATATCGGTCCATCTTCTAGCACCTGGTCGGAAAATTTTTGCACCAGAGAGCTTAATAAGGGATACAAATTCACTGGTGCTAGCTTAATGGGTAGGTATCCCGCTTCTGCCTTAGACAGTTCTTGCAAGTCATTGATTAAGCGCTCCAATCGCCGTGTTTCTTTAGCTAGCTGTTGATAAATCGCAGGGGTTGGCTCGATTCGACCACCAGCGAGTTCTTCTAAATAACCGCGAACCACCGTCAGGGGAGTGCGTAGTTCATGGGTGAGGTCGCTAACTAGTTCTCGCCGTCGCTTTTCTACGTCCTCCAAACTCACTGCCATGCGGTTAAA
>DATNPC010000123.1:0-4771 GCA_036703375.1 Allocoleopsis sp. | reverse complement strand
ACATCGTTTTGGAAGAGCCAGAGGGTCTTGTATCGGTAGACTCTAAGTTTTATATAGAGCGATCGCCCCTTGAAACAGACTGCTATGAACGGATTGTCAGACCCGGTTCGCTCATTCGCATCAAAGCGCCTGGACACATGGGCAAAAGCTCATTAATGGCTCGGATTCTTAACTATGCCAAGCAGCAAGGATATCAGACGGCTAAGGTTAATTTTCGATTGGTAGATACTGAGTTCTGGACGAGTTTAGACCAATTCTTACAGTGGTTTTGTGCCAGCGTAACTGACGCCATGGAACTCCCCGATAAGCTGGGGGACTACTGGAAAGGAGTTCTGGGCAGCAAGAACAAGAGCATGAAGTATTTTGAGCGATATTTATTGGCTCAATGCGATAAGCCTTTGGTATTGGGGTTGGACAATGTCGATAAAATTTTTCCTCACGAAGAAATTGCTGTAGGCTTTTTGGGATTACTGCGAACGTGGCACGAGCAGGGCAAGAACGAGGAAATTTGGAAAAAGTTAAGGTTAACGATCGCTCATTCCAAGGAAGTCTATATTCCTCTAAGCATGGATCAATCTCCGTTCAATGTCGGATTTGCGGCAGAGTTACGACAGTTTAACCAGACGGAAGTGCAAGATTTAGTCCAGCGGCATGGACTCGATTGGACAGAGGAACAGGTTAGGCAACTCATGCAGATTGTCGGTGGACATCCTTATTTGTTGCGGGTAGCGCTTTACCAAATTGCTCGACAGCGCATGAGTATGGCGGAGTTGTTGCAAGTAGCTCCTACAGAAGAAGGGCTGTATCGTGAACATTTGCGTCATCACTATCTGAATCTGAAATCTGATGAGAAACTGGTTGCAACTCTACGTCAGGTCGTGTCTGCCAATGAGCCGATTCAGGTTGGCACGGAAGAAGCGTTTAAGCTGCAAAGCATGGGGCTGGTGAAGTACCAGGGAAATGCGATCGCGCCATCGTGCGAACTGTATCGGCGTTATTTTCGCGATCGCTTATAAAACGATGAGTCAGCTTGGTGTGGAGGCATTGTAGTGATGAGCCACCTATGAGTCAGTATCTCTATCAAGTTGGAGGCAGCCTCCCGGCTTGTGCGCCCACCTACGTGTGGCGACAAGCCGATCGCGATCTGTTTGAGCATTTGAAAGCCGGAGAATATTGCTATGTGCTCAACGCACGGCAGATGGGAAAATCTAGCCTGCGGGTACAGACAATGCAGCGGCTTGTTGCAGAGGGAAGGGCTTGTGCGGCGATCGATGTCAGTGCGACTGATGCCACCCCAGAGCAATGGTATGCCGGAATCATTTATCGCATTGCAAGTACTTTAAAGATAGAGGAATTTGATATTGATGACTGGTGGGAACAGTATTCCTTGCTGTCTTGTTCCGGGCGGTTGAGTCTATTTTTGGAAGAAGTTGTCCTCAAGTCGCTCGAAAAGAACATTGTTATTTTCATCGACGAAATCGACAGCACCCGCAGTCTCAAGTTTAGTGTAGATGATTTCTTTACAATTCTCCGGGACTGCTATAACCGTCGTGCCGACAATCCTGCTTATCGTCGCTTGACGTTTGTGCTGATTGGGGTGGCGACTCCCACGGATTTGATTCAGGATAAAAGGCGATCGCCGTTCAATGTGGGACGAGCGATCGACTTGACTGGGTTTCAACTGGATGAAGCAATGCCTCTGGCGCAAGGACTGGCAGAAGTTGGTGACTCCGAAAGGCTACTGCAAGCGGTGTTGGGCTGGACTGGAGGACAACCATTTTTGACGCAGAAGGTATGTCGGTTAGTTCGCACAAGTGGGGAGGTGATTCCGCCTGGAGAGGAGGCGGTTCGGGTAGAACAGTTAGTGCGATCGCATGTGATTGACAACTGGGAATCTCTGGATGAACCACCGCATTTTAGACCAATTCGCGATCGCTTATTGCAGGGAGGAGAAAAGCGTTGTGGACGAATGCTGGGGTTATGTCAGCAAGTGGTGCAGCAGGGCGAGATTGCAGCCGATGAGAGTCCCGAACAGACAGCACTGCGCTTAACAGGATTAGTTGTCAAGCGAGAGGGGAAGCTGCGAATTTATAACCGCATCTATACAGAGGTGTTTAATCAAACGTGGTTTGAGCAAGCCTTGACAAATCTGCGTCCTTATGCGGAGACGCTGAATGGCTGGGTTGACTCTAAGCGTGAAGACGAGTCGCGCCTGTTGCGGGGACAAGCCTTACAAGATGCTTTGGCATGGGCGGTGGACAAAAGCCTGAGCGATCTAGACTATCAGTTTTTGGCGGCTAGCCAGACAGTAGAACAACGAGACATTAAACAGGATTTAATCGAAGCAAGGCAACACCGAATCAAGCGGCCTAAGCTTTATAAAATTGTCCTGGCAAGTGTAGCGATCGCCAGCTTGGTGATGGGGGTACGAGGGTTGGGGATGCTACAGCTAATGGAGTTAAAGGCGTTTGACGTTCTCATGCGGCTGCGACCCGTGGAAAAGCCCGATCCGCGTCTCTTGGTTGTCAAAATCACTGAAGCGGATTTGCAAAAATTGAACGAATATCCACCCAGTGACAAAACCGTCCTTCAACTGTTAAAAAAACTGGAGCAGTACCAACCACAAGCGATCGCTCTAGATATTTATCGAGACATACCTGTAGCAGGTGGAGGTCGAGCTGAGTTACTGAAATACTTGAAGCAGAACAAACAGGTGTTTGCGGTATGTAAAGCCGTTCCTGATGATAATAACCCAGGCTTTAAACCTCCTCCTGGGATGCCACAAAAACAGTTAGGCTTTGCTGACGTGGTATTTGACGAGAGTAAGATTATTCGTCGCCAGCTATTGTCTCTAAAACCAGCAAAAACATCCCCCTGTCCTACATCCTATGCCCTTAGCTTTAAGCTAGCAGCAGGCTACTTAGAGAAGCAGGGCTACACTACCAAAGTCACTCCCAAAAAGGACTGGCAGATAGGTTCTGTTGTCTTCAATCGCTTGCAACCTCATAGTGGCGGCTACCAAAAATTTGACGCCAAGGGTTATCAACTGGTACTCAATTATCGCGCCTCTCCAGAAGTTGCTCGGCAGGTTACTGTTACAGAGGTTTTAACAGCTCAAATCCCGCCTGACTTTATCAAAGGTCACATCGTTCTCATTGGCATTGACACTGATAATAATGACCAGCAATTGACACCTTACAGTATCGCTCAGAAGTCTCATCCGACCGTAGCTGGGGTGATTGTTCTAGCAGACATGCTGAGTCACATTCTTAGTGCAGTTCTAGACCATCGACCCTTGTTGTGGGTTTTGCCTGGATGGGGCGAGGTTCTGTGGGTCTGGGGTTGGTCGCTGGTGGGAGGGATACTCGTCTGGTACTTCCGGTCACTACGGCTTTTGGGACTAGCAGGAGGGTTTGCACTCGTCCTTTTAGGTGGGATTTGCTTTATCGTCTTATTAGAGCAGGGGGCATGGATACCGCTTGTGCCATCAGCAGCAGCTTTGGTGGCTACAGGCGGAGGTTTAGTGTGCTACACCACCCTTCAAGCACGGCGACATCAGTAGACGTTGGAGCTTTCAATTATGATTTGGATAAAGTTACCCGTCCAGTACAGGACACTTGTCTTCATGCTCGTTTTGGGACTTGTTAATTTTACAAGCAGCCCGACACCAGTATCCGCACAACCTGCCAAACCAGCCAATGACCTTAGTGGACTAGTAAACTTCGAGTTGCCGCCAGCACCGGATACAGGAGCACCTGATAAGACGGGTCAAACAGGAAGCCGTGGTGAGTGTCAGTCTGTAAAGTCTGTAGATACTCCGCTTACGGCTTTAGTGCCTATTTCTAAGACTTCGAGTGGGGATGAAGTTGTTTGGGGATTAACTAGTGCTGAGTATCCCACCTTCTGGTTTTACGTTCCTTATTCCCTGACAGGAAAACTTTCTGGAGAGCTTAGGCTAACGGAACAGGATGAGAAGGGAAATCGTATCTACAAGCCTATCAAAGTAACTGGAACTGCACCAGGTATTATTGGTGTCCGCTTGCCGTCCACTGAAGCCTCTCTAAAAATTGGTAAGGTATACACTTACGATTTTGTAGTTCGTTGCGATCTAAACGATTCATCTAAAAATATATACGTCACAGCGTCAGTGGAACGGAGAACACCGTCTCCTTCTCTTGAGAGTCAGTTAAGGAAAGCAACACAACGGGAACGTGCGGCTTTGTATGCGAAGGAAGGGTTTTGGTACGAGTCGCTAACGACTCTAGCGGAGTTACGTCGAGCAAATCCCAATGATGCAGGACTCACGGCTGATTGGGGTGCCTTGTTAGATGCTACTTTGTTGAAGGCTGATTATTTAAACAAGATTAAGCAAGAGCCAATTGTTCCTTTAAATCAGATTAAGCAAGAGCCAATTGTTCCATAAGTGACATTTAATAATTCCTAACAAACAAATAAACAACTGAAAACCGCAGGGGAAGCTATGGGACTTCATGATAATTTTCCTCTAATTGTCAGCAAGAGTCTGTTGAAATTAGCAGCAAAAAGCATCGGCGTGTTGCTGGCAATACTCCCCGTAGCGGCAGGGATTAATGTAGAACGGGTAAGGGCACAGTCAATTACTCCGGCGGCTGATGGTACGGGTACGATTGTCACTCCCAATGGCAACCAATTTGATATCAGTGGAGGAACGACTTCTGGGAATGGGGCGAATCTCTTCCACAGTTTCAATCAATTTGGTCTAGATTCGGGTCAGATTGCTAATTTTCTCGCC
>DATNPC010000122.1:0-9232 GCA_036703375.1 Allocoleopsis sp. | reverse complement strand
GACTAACCCTGACAACCGTAATTCGATTTGTTCGGGACTGTCATCAAACGCAATTTTGCCATGTTGCAAAATTTGCTGATATAGCCCCAACAGCGCCCCAACTCGCTTTTCATTGCTAAGAATGCGATCGCGTATTGTCCTCAAATGCTCCGGTTCATCCTGGGATTCCCAGTTTTCGATAATGCGCGACTGCACCACCTTCTCAACCCACTCAGGAATCAAGCATTTCTCCCCCCTTTTTAAGGGGGATTGGGGGGGATCGAATTCTGCTTCTTGAACGACAAACTTACACAACTTCTGCGTAAGAAAGGGCTGGCCTCCTGTCCATGCCAATATCTCTTTGAGAAATGCTTGGGGGTTATCTACCTTACCCTTTAAACCCTCAACCAAAACCTGGGACTGCTCAAATTCAAAACCATGCAGATCGATCGCTTTACCAATATTAAAGGGAGTTCGAGTTTTGTCTTGAATCAAATCCGAGGGAGTAGCGACACCAAACAGAGCAAAAGCGAGACGGTAGTATTTTGGATAATCAACCCGCTTGTTGTAGCAGGTTCTGATTAAAGCAAAAAAGTCATCCAGCGAGAACTTTAGACCAAGAACGCTATCAATTTCATCGATAAAAATAACAAGGTTGCCCTCAACCGAATCGAGCAGTACCTCCCCAATCAACTCGCTTAACCGCTGCACGGGTGAAACCAAATTACGCTCTCGCCACCAAGGACGCCACTGAATTGTTCCCGCAAGCTGCGAACTACTTACTAGAGCTTGGACAACTCCTGCATACCACTGTTCTGGTGTCTCTACCTGCTTACCAATCTCCGTCAAGTCAATAAAAGCACAACTTACTCCTTCAGCTTGCAGCCGTTGCATCGTTCGCACTCGCAAGCTCGACTTACCCATCTGTCGGGAATTCAATACATAACAAAACTCCCCAGCTTTCAGCGCCTGATAAAGTGCGTCATCTGCCTGCCGCTTCACATAGCTAGGAGCATCAGGTGGTAGACTGCCACCAACTTGATATTCGTAGCCTGACTGTGGTTGTGCCATCACAGCTACCTCTCATCTCAATACCTTTGTGTATACGCAAGTTTCTTCGCTCAGATTTGAGGCTTTTAAGCCCCCTAAATCCCCAATTCTGGGGGACTTTGAAGCTCCGGTTCCCCCCAGAATTGGGGGGCTAGGGGGGCTAAATGCAGCATTTGTGAATTAGAGGCAAGATGTGTGTACACAGTAGCTTCCCTCGCAGGGAAGGGAGGTTAGGGGATTAAATCTACCATATGCGAACAGTATTGCATCTCTTCTAATTGGCTTTCATTTACTGAAATACTGCCGATACAAATCGCAACTGGGCATCACCTTATCGCCTTGCCGCTTCACCAGCCCCATACTATGTAACTTATAACTCTGTACCCGCTCCAACTCCACAGGTTCAGACGATTTAACAACTTTTTTATAGGCTTGGGCTAGTTCTGGATTCTTTTGCAAATTTTCCCAGTGACGCCACAAGTGGTTACTATAAATTCCCGCTTCTGTCGGAGCATCTTGCAACAACTGCTCTAGGGTAGTGCCCTGACACCGAAGCTGATAGAGCGCCTGTTGTACTAGATAAGGATGCCCACCCACCATTTCTAGTAAAGGCGCAAAGCCTTGTGCCCCTACCTTTTTATCGTTCCAATCGAGTCCATAACGCCCAGCCAAATCCTGCACCTGCTGCGGAGTAAACTCTGGTAGCTCGACTGGCACTCCCACATTAAAGGGCGATCGATAATTATCTAAATCGATATAAACTTCCGTGGAGTGAACTACAATCAGGCGCAGTCGCTTCCAAATGTCGAGATTTTTTGCCTTCTCATGCCACAATCGCAACAGACCAAAAAAGTCTGGCGCAATTTCAGGATAAGGGAAAATGCGATCGACGTCATCCAAACCCAAGACGAGCGAACCGTTGATTTGGGGCAACAGATACTCTTCAAAGTACGCCGTGCAATTAGAATTACTGCTTAAAAGCTCTGTATCCCAATAATTATCTAGCTGATTCTCTAGCTTGAGTTGTCGCCCAACGCTAGCACAAAACCAGCGTAAGAATTTATCTAGGTCAGTTAAAACCGCGTTATTTGCTAACAGCAGGTTCAACTCGACTGTGCGAGCGCCCTGCTGGGCTGCAACAGCAAAAATTCGACTCAGCAATGAGGTTTTCCCCATTAGCTTGGGTGCTTTAATCCGCAGCAGCGAACCGGGTTTAAACACTGTTTCATAACAGTTAGACTCAATTGGGGCACGCTCCACGTAAAAGGGAGAATCCAAAGGCACTTGACCTTCTGGTTCATCGAATGTCGAAGCTAGAGGAGATTGGCTATCAACCCAACTTTGGTCAAAAATCGAGGCATAGATACGGTTATAAACCTTTAATTTACTCTGTTGCTTGACCACCAACCCGGTAAGCCTTAATTCCATGTGTTCCGGCTCATTAGTGGCTTGAATTTCTCCGGCTTGCAAAATTTGCCGATAGAGCTGAAATAGCTGATTTTTACGCTGGCTAAAAATAATGCGATCGCGTATTGTTCTCAAATGCTGCGGTTCATCTTGAGATTCCCAGTATTCGATAATATGCGATCGCACCAATTCCTTCACCCATTCTGCCTCGCTTCCTTCTGGAATTGAAGACTCAGCTTTCAGGATAAGCTTGCAAACCTTTTGCGTGAGGAAAGGCTGACCCCCTGTCCAGTCTAGCACCGCTTGCAGCACCTGCATTGGATTGCTAGCTTTTTGAGCCAACCCCGCTGCCAATGGCTGTACTTCTTGTAATTGAAAACCCGTCATTTCTATGGCACGACCAATATTGAAGGGAGTACGCTGCCTATTTTGAATTAAGTCTGAAGGTGTTGCTACTCCGAGCAAAGCGAATGCTAACCGTTTGTATTCTGGATTATCCACGCGCTTGTTGTAGCATTCACGGATGAGAGCTAAAAAATCATCTAAGTTGAAATTTACACTGAGGATATTGTCGATCTCATCAATAAAAATGACTAGCTTTTCAGGAATAAGTTTCAGCAAAATCTCTTGAATAAATTTACTAAATCGCTGGACGTGAGATAGCCAATTGTACTCAAGCCACCAAGTTTCTACATCAAAGCGATCGTACAGTTCCAAACTGCTGACAATGCTGTAAATTACTCCGATATACCATTGAGCTGGTGTAATATCTGAGGTGCCAATGGCTGCAATATCGATCGCAGCACAAGCAATGCCTTCAGCTTGCAGTCGCCGCATTGTTTGCACTCGCAAACTCGACTTACCCATTTGTCGGGAGTTGAGGACGTAACAGAATTCCCCTGCCTTCAATCCCTCATAAAGTTCAGAGTCAGCTTTTCGCCTGACGTAGGTCGGTGCATCAGCAGGTAAACTTCCTCCAACTTGATAATGGTAGTCTGAGTTGTGTAATGCACTCATAGCAATTTCAAACTATTCACTCATCGGAGTGAGCATGTCTCCCCTCTTTTTTACCACCCCTTAGGCTGGTCAGTTAGTTCTGCTGGGGTACATTAGTAATTCCATGATTATGTCCTGCCAAACGCTTGCACTCCTCTGCTGCTTACATTCGAGCCAAAACCCTATAAACTCCCTCCATGTTTTATGGGTCTCGGTGGCTCTGGGTCTTCTGGCTGACTTGCTAGAGTTGTTGTATCTCGGTTAAGGTTGAATCTGCCAATAGTACCGTCTTCCATGTTGTCTCGTAGCAGCATACTCCTATCCCAAGAACCATTAATCGTTGCTGCTGTCGGACTTGTCAATTGAGGAATACTTTGAGTCGTTAGACTGTTGGCGGCAACTGGGTGGGCAATGAGAATTGCGGCGACTGTGGTACTCTGGAGCAACCCACCGAGGAAATTCAGACGGTCAATACTTAAGTTCATCTCTAACACCCTTGAAAAGATGGCTGTATGATTTGACTATCACCGCAGAATTTTGCTCTTAGGGAGTCCGTGCAATCACAACTCACGATCGCGGCGAGGCATTCTGGATGATTCACAGCTGTGAAAGTGCCTACACGAGGGTACCGACCGATGCATTTTGGGATTACTCTGGGGCTACAAGTAGAGGGTAGTATCCCAATGTGCAACGGGTGAGGAAGCATGAATCAAGTTGAGTTCATCAAAGCGTTTGCCAGTCTGACTCCCAGACAGATGGAAGTGTTGCTGAAAGTGGTGCTGGGTCAGGAAGATGCTGAGATTTCCAGCCAACTCTATATCACCAAAGACACCGTCAAAAAACACATCCAGAATACTTGCGAGGCATTGTTGGGGCCGAGTAAAGACCCCGGCCATTCACGCCGCACTGAGTTGATTTCTCTGATTGCCAAGTATCGACCTGAGTTATTCGGTGGTTCGATAGATGGGGTTTGGAGCGATCGCAATTCTACTAAAGTTTTGCTCAGCTACCATCAAAGTTCTGAGCCAGACCTGAGTGTCGTTACTCAAATCTATACAGCGTTGAAAGAGCGGGGCTACGAAGTCTTCCTAGCAGATGGGAGTCTGCGAATGGCGAAACATGGACCGCAACAAGTCTATGCCTTACTCAACCAATGCGATTACTTGCTATTGCTCTTGTCGCAACTTTCCGCCGTCAGCGAAATGGTGACGGAAGAAGTCCAGGTGGCAAAGAAATTGCAAAATTTACGAGACTCGCGTAAGCCTGCAATTCTACCGATTGGCATTAATTGCCCGTTGAATTTACTCAATCACGATTTGCGGGGCTATCTTCAGGACATGCCTTGGCATGAATGGCGTTCGCCGGATGATACTCAAACCACGATTCAAACCATCTTAGAGGTATTGTCATCCAGTCGCCCCGGTCGAGATGTTGGGAGTGGGGAGTTGGGAGTTGGCAAGGAGAGTTGCTCGAATCCTCATGCCGCTATCCCCAAGTACCCACCTCAACCTGTAGCTGAACCCGAGTTACCCAGAGGACAAGTCGAGCTAGCATCTGCTTTCTATGTAGAACGCCCCGGTATTGACCAGCGCTGTTACGAAGAACTGGGTAAAGCGGGTTCCTTAATCCGCATCAAAGCCCCTCGACAAATGGGTAAAACCTCACTGCTAGCGAGAATTCTCAATGAGGCGAGAGAGCAAGGCTACGCCACGGTGCCTTTAAGCTTTCAGTTGGCTGATAGTAAAGTGTTTGCTGACTTAGAGCAATTCTTAAAGTGGTTTTGTGCCAATGTTGCGCTCCAGCTAGACTTACCCGAACGGCTATCTGACTATTGGAAAGGAATTTTGGGGAGTAAGGTCGCTTGCAAGTCTTACTTTGAACGGTATCTACTTGCCAATACCACCCATCCCCTCGTGTTGGGCTTAGATGAGGTGGATGTGATATTTAGATATCCCGAAGTCGCCTCAGATTTTTTTGGCTGGTTGCGTGCCTGCCATGAGGCAGCGAAGAATCAAGAGATTTGGCGAAAACTTCGGTTAGTGGTCGTCCATTCCACAGAAGTTTACGTGCCGATGGATATCAATCAATCGCCGTTTAATGTGGGGCTACCGATTGAGTTACCGGAATTTCAACCCGCTATGGTTCTTCAACTAGCGCAACGACATGGATTAGCTTGGGGAATGCCAGAAGTCGAGCAACTGATGGCAATGGTAGGGGGGCATCCCTATTTAGTCCGGCTAGCTCTCTATCATATTGCTCGCTCGGAGATGACGTTGGAGGATGTTCTGGAAACTGCTCCAACCGATGCTGGACTCTATAGCGACCACTTGAGACGGCATTTATGGAATTTAGAACAGCATCCCCTGTTAGCGGCTGCTATCAAGAAGGTGGTTGATGCCTCTGAACCCGTGCGGTTAGAGTCCATGCAAGGTTTCAAACTGCACAGTATGGGTCTGGTCAATTTACAAGGCAATGAGGTGACGCCTCGTTGTAATTTGTATCGCCAATATTTTCGAGTGAGACTGTGAATTTCATCCTCAGTCCTCGCTCTTTTTCACTCAGGTAAAAAAGCCGAATTCTATGAACTGGGAACCGCAATTACCCTACGACTATCAAGCCGGGGGAAGCCTGCCCTTGGATGCCCCGACCTATGTAATTAGACAAGCGGACTGTGACCTGTATGAGGGATTGAAAGCCGGACAGTTTTGTTACGTACTCAATGCCCGACAAATGGGTAAATCTTCATTACGGGTACAGATTATGCGGCGGCTAGAGGAAGAGGGGATTGCCTGTGGAGTAATTGACTTGACGGCGATCGGTAGTCAGGATATTAATCAAAACCAGTGGTATGCTGCTATTACCTATACGTTGGCGAGTAGTTTTAATCTTTTAGATAAGGTTGATATTATCGCTTGGTGGTGCGATCGCGAAATGTTACCTCCCTTACAGCGCTTGTCAGAATTTATCCGTGAAGTGTTGCTCGTTCAGGTATCGCAAAATTTGGTGATTTTTATCGACGAAATTGATAGCATTCTCAGCCTCAATTTTCAGGTAGATGATTTCTTTGGCTTAATCCGGTTTTGCTACAACGAGCGTGCTTATCGTCCGGAATACAAGCGCCTGACCTTTACGCTCATTGGGGTAGCAACACCATCTGACCTGATTCAAGACTCCACTAATCATAGCACTCCGTTTAATATCGGTCGAGCGATTGAATTAAGAG
This sequence comes from Allocoleopsis sp., assembly GCA_036703375.1. GTDB lineage: Bacteria > Cyanobacteriota > Cyanobacteriia > Cyanobacteriales > Coleofasciculaceae > DATNPC01. The sequence continues at coordinate 2,577 of DATNPC010000122.1, read as the reverse complement.
GATTTCAATTAGCAGAAGCAAGAGTCTTAGTTCAAGGATTAGCGAAACTGAACAGTCATCCGGAAACTATTCTCGCTGAAGTATTAGCTTGGACAGGGGGACAGCCGTTTCTCACCCAGAAGGTATGCCAAATCCTAGTGAGGAACGGTGCTGCAATTGAGGAGCAATGGGAAGCCGATTGGGTTGAAAACTTAGTGCGATCGCATTTGATTCAAAATTGGGAAGCGACGGATGAACCCGTACACCTGAGGACAATTCGCGATCGAATCTTGAGCAATGAACGACGTGCTGGCAGATTGTTGGGACTGTATCAGCAAATCTTGCAACAACAGGACGTGATGGATGATGACAGTCCCGAACATCGAACACTTAAGCTGACGGGATTGGTTGTCAAACAACAGGGTTTTTTAAGAGTTTCTAACCGCATTTATCAAGAGGTGTTTAACCTAGCTTGGGTTGAGCAGCAATTAGACAATCTTCGACCTTACCGTGAGGCGTTCAGAATCTGGGTGGATTCGGGTCGTCAGGATACCTCTATACTCTTACAAGGTCAAGCATTACAGGATGCACTGGCATGGGCAGAGGGGAGAAGTTTGAGCAATCTCGATCATCAATTTTTAGCCGCTAGTCAAAAGCAGACGAATCAAATCCTGCATCAAATTATCTGGGAATTGATATCGCCTCTCTCAGTTGATGAAGTTAGTCCGCAATTAGAAGCGCTACTCAAGCGTTTGCGGCAAGTGTCTGGAGATTACTCATTAGAACTGGTGAAAATCAAAGTCGGTAGTACAATTCTCGTTTTGCGAGGTTCACTACAGGGGTTTGAGCACATTAACAGTCTACTTAGTGCAGGGGAGCTGTCTGAAATGTTGGGGATTCCGGTTCGGGATGTGAGTAAGTCTCAGGAATTGAAGAGTATAGAGGAGAGATTTGAGATTCCGGTTTGGGATGTGGGACATTCAGCAGAACGAGCGTCTAAAAATGCGGCATCGCGATATTGGAGACTGGTGAAAATTGATGCCTTCGGAAAACAAAAAGTTGAGGAAATTGCCTCTGCTAAAGCGTTTTTCCTAGAATCGTTTCCACAATTTACCGCTCAAAGCGAGGTGCCACGTCAATGGATTGAGCGTCAACTGATTGCTTGGAGCAGAGAGCCGAGTGAGGATAAGGTTAGGAGCGAACAAGAAGTCAATCGTCGTTTTTTAGCAGAACGTTGTCTGCAATGTTTTATTTCTAGTGAAATTGAGCAAGTTTGCCAGAAATTAGAAGCGCGATTTGGTACCGAACATGGCTTTACTTGTAGCGATTTATTACCCTTTGTCTTAAATGATGACGGCACAGGGCTAAAGAGAAGTGCCATAACCCCAGAAACGATAGTCTATCAATCGTTATCGAGTGACATTTTACAAAGCTTTGACCCCGCGCAAAGCAGCTTAGCCACCTGGACAACCAGACGGGTGAAGCACCATAAAGAACTCAATGCATTCTTGTTGGAACATGGAGTTTATCTGGTCAGTGATTGGGCAATTCTCAACGATACTCGTCCCCAGCAACTTCATCGCATTTTTTCCCAGTTCTACCACCTAACTCCCCTAGAAATTCAGCAGGCAACGCGGCTATTAGAAAGTTACCACGCTGTCTATCGCACTCAGCGCTTGATGGCACGTCGGGCAGGCAATCGAGGACTTTGTTCGCCACCGACAACAGAACAATTGCAGCAAATTGCCCAACACCTATCTGCTCAAACTATCCGGACATTTTCCCCTGAAACGTTAAGGACACAACTGCAAAAAATCGCTGCCCGCTTGCGAGAGTATCGAATTGCGGTTCGGACTAGTTTTGTGCCAACAGAATCGCTAGATGCTCAAGTGCCAGGTGCTTTAAGCGATCGAATTCCGTCCCTACAGTTGGTTGATGAGCGCGATACTTCCGATGAGGAAATGGAATTTTTGCAGGTTTATCGTCGAGATTTCGTCAATTGTTTAGACCAAGCCATCGCACAGGTGACTGAGGCAAGAGTGAGGAAATTTCAGAGTCAAGACGCCCAAAAAGCCCAAGCCTTCCTCAAAGCCTTGCAACTGTTTCATCGCGATCGGCTGTCGATGGCACAAATTGCACCACAGGTGAATCTAAAAGCTCAGTTTCAAGTTAGCCGCCTGCTGAACCTCAAGGCTTTTCGAGCCGATATCCAGCAGCAGTTATTAGTGAGATTACGCGATCGTGTCATCGAGAAAGCCAGGTTTTACACTAACACAGAACGCCTTCAATCTCTCACTCAACAAATTGAAGAAGCACTGGACGAGCAAATTACTGAGCTAATCCAAGAAGCCGCAACCGAAGCTGCCACGAACGCAAAAAATCAAAATCCAACTACCACCACTCTCTTTACCCAACGACTCTGCCGCTACCTCGATATTAGGAACTCGGATAAAGATTCCGATAATAATGACTCACATCAAGCCTAATGACTATCTAACCAATTGGAAAGAGCTGACACATCCGGAAAATCTAACAAAGCCTCACTCAATGCATCTAAATCAGCAGCGGACAAATTATTAACTCTGGCTTGTAACTCAG
>DATNPC010000121.1:0-3050 GCA_036703375.1 Allocoleopsis sp. | reverse complement strand
CCGGATATCGAGCTTGGCATTCGGACCAAAAATAATCCCATTGGGATTAATCAGAAACAGATTAGCATTCCCTCCCGTGACACCAAGCGTTCCCAGAATGTTGGAAGGATTATTGCCTGTCACCCGACTGAGAATGTTGATAATCCCTGATGGATTGGCAAAGTAGGCTCGCTGTAACTCTCCAACATTGAACTGGGAAAAACTGTGAAACAGGTTGGTACCTCGTACTGCCCCACCTTCAATTCGCTCACCAAGAACACCACCAAGATCAACACCAGAAGTAACAACAGAACGTTCAATCCCTAAAGTCGTATCGGGTACAATCGTCTGAGCTAAGGTGCTATTTTCTCCGAAAGTAAATGCTCCACCAATGCAGAACGCGATCGCTTTGACGAACGTCCTGCACCTACTTTGCCAGTGTTGAATCATCCGGTGAATTTGTCTTTTACAACAAAGTATAGGGGAAGTGGCGAGATTTTTGAATACCCTCATTAGTGCAGGTAGTTCGCCATGTTCAGTACGGTATAACTAGCATTAATTAGAAATTCGGTAGCATCTTCAGCAGATAGAGGCGGACTAGTCAAGTAGCCTTGCATTTCTTCACATTGAAAACTCCGCAAGCACTCTTTTTCAGCTTCTGTTTCCACACCTTCAGCAATTACTCGGAGATTAAATCCTTTTCCCAACGTCATAATCGCACGAATAATTCCGGTATTCTGTGGGTCATCGGCGAGATTACGAACAAAGGATTTATCAATTTTGAGGGTGTCTAGCGGAAATTGTTTGAGATAAGCCAATGAAGAATATCCGGTACCAAAATCATCGATTGACAGGTGAACGCCCATTTGATGTAAGTGACTCAATATAGCTCGCGTTGCGTCAACATCATGCATCGCAATACTTTCGGTAATTTCTAACTCTAAAAATTGCGGATCGAGATTGGTGTGTTGTAACGTCTCTGCCACGATATTCCGCAGTGTGAGTTGCTGAAACTGTCGGGCAGAAAGGTTAACGGCCACCCGTACTGGGGGTAAGCCGATATCCTGCCAAGCTTTATTTTGAGCACAAGCAGTCTGCAACACCCATTCACCAATCGGTAAGATGAGTCCAGTTTCTTCAGCCAGAGTAATAAATTTTGCGGGAGAAAGTAAGCCAAATTTGGGGTGCTGCCAACGCACTAACGCTTCCATGCCTGTAATTTCTCCGGTGATGATATTCACCTGAGGTTGGTAGTAAACTAAAAATTCGTCTCGCTTGAGAGCTTGGTGGAGATCGTTTTCCAATACCAACAATTCAGAGGCTTGAGAATTCATTGCGGCTGTATAGAGCTGGTAGTTGTTTCGACCCTGCTTCTTGGCACCATATAGTGCTGTATCTGCATTACTTAAGAGAGTTTCTGCTGTTTCTCCATCCTGGGGATAAAGCGCAATACCAATGCTCGTACTGATGTGTAGAGAGGTGCTGCGACTGGTTCCTAAAATTCCCTCTAAGTGAAAGGCCGGTTGGAAAGCATGCAGAATCTTTTGGGCGAATCTTTCAGCATCTTTGGTATCGCGAATTTCGGGTAGGAGTACGGTGAATTCATCGCCTCCCCAACGGGCAACTAGATTAGCTTCGCCTAAGCAGTCGGTTAGTCGTTGTGCTACTTCTTGTAATAAGCGATCGCCAACTGCATGACCCAGTGTATCGTTGATCGTCTTGAAGCGGTCTAAATCGAGAAACATCACCGCCAGCTTGCTGGGGTGCTTGGCAGCTTGAGTTAGCGACGCAGCAAGTTGTTCGTTAAACAGCGTGCGGTTGGGTAAGCCCGTCAGCAAGTCATGCAGAGCTTGATAGCGGATTTTCTCCTGCGCGATCTGGCGCTCGGTGATATCCTCGTAGCTACCGAGAATCCCCACAACATTACCTTGGGCATCATGCAGGGGAATTTTGCTCGCATCCAGCCATGCCTGTTTCCCATCGGCTTGGAGTTGGGGTTCGATAATGTGATATTCAGGCGTATTGGTATCCATCACCCGCACATCGCACTCGTGGAAAAAGTCGGCTTCCTCTTTTCGCCAAGGCAAATCATAGTCGGTTTTCCCGACAATCTCCTCTGGACTATTCAAGCCAGCCGCTCGTGCAAAGTTGCGATTACAGCCTAGGTAGACAGAGTTTCTATCTTTCCAAAAGACAAATTGAGGGATGTTGTCAAGAACGAGTTGGAGAAACTCTTCATTCGCTCTGAGGGCTGCTTCTGACTGCTTGCGTTCGGTGATGTCGATCATCACGCCTTCTAAATAACCGTCTTTGGGATATAAGCGGGCGGAGTAGGAAACCCAAAATACGGAACCATCTTTTCGTCGCACTGGGGCTTCAAAATTTTCGATAAATCCCCTCGAAAGCAGTTGCTGTTTGACGTTTTCTCGATCAGTGGGATTAACATACAAATCCGCCGCTGTTACGCTTTCATAGGAATCGTAGCCAAACATTTTTAAGATAGCGGCATTTGCATCGATCACCTGACCATCAGCCAATGAATTTCGGAACATTCCCACTAATGAGTTGTGGAAAAGATTGCGGTATTTTTGCTCGTTTTGCTGAAGTTCTACCTCCGCCCATTTGCGCTCGGTAATATCCGTAAACATCCCTAGCGCTCCTGCATACTGCCCCGCTTGGTCGAAAATCGGATTTGCCGATACCATCACCCACAAGTGGGAACCATCTTTGCGGCACAGTTGGAAATCAAAGGTTTCTCGGTTGCCTTGACGTAAATGCAGAATACTAACAGTTGCGATCGCTTGCCATTGTTCATGTACGAAGGTCAAAACTGGCTGGTTGAGGATTTCATCCAAGTTGTAGCCCAATAAGTCAGCCATTCTCGTGTTGGCAAACACGGTGTGATTTTCGGCATCAATAATCCAAACCCCTTCGGATGTGGTTTCGATAATCCGGCGATACCGTTCTTCGCTGTCTCGCAAGGCTTCTTCCATCCGTTTGCGATCGGTTATATCGCGCACGATGACTAAAACTTCATCATCCCCGCAAACAACAATTCGAGCCTCTTCATG
>DATNPC010000120.1:0-9680 GCA_036703375.1 Allocoleopsis sp. | reverse complement strand
GGAAAGGGTGGCGTGGGAAAAAGTACTGTAGCTGTTAACGTAGCTGTAGCCCTCGCGCAGACGGGTGCTAAGGTTGGTCTCCTCGACGCTGATATTTATGGCCCCAATGCTCCAGCCATGATGGGGCTAGAAAACACGAAGGTGATGGTGCAACAGGGTGCCCAAGGAGAGGTGTTGGAACCGGCGTTTAATCACGGCGTCAAATTAGTTTCCATGGGCTTTTTGATTGACCCCGATCAGCCCGTGATTTGGCGAGGTCCCATGTTGAATGGCATTATTCGTCAGTTTCTCTACCAGGTCAATTGGGGTGAATTAGATTATCTACTGGTAGACATGCCGCCTGGAACGGGTGATGCTCAGTTGACCATGGCACAAGCCGTACCCATGGCAGGTGCTGTAATTGTGACAACCCCCCAAACCGTGGCGCTGCTCGACTCCCGCAGAGGGTTAAAGATGTTCCAACAGCTCGGAGTACCCGTGCTGGGAATTGTCGAAAATATGAGTTACTTTATCCCACCTGACTTACCCGATCGCCATTACGATCTGTTTGGTTCTGGCGGTGGAGAGAAAACCGCGAAGGAACTGGGTATTCCCTTACTGGGCTGCATCCCCTTAGAGATATCCTTACGGCAGGGAGGCGATCGCGGAGTACCGATTGTTGTCGCCGAACCCGATTCAGCCTCAGCTAAGGCTTTAGCTGCGATCGCATCTCAGATTGCCGCGAAAGTCTCGATCGCGGCACTGGCTCAGTAACTAGCGATTAGTCCGTAGGTTTTTCAAATTGAAAAGTCCTGACACGTAGCCTCTCGTAAAGCTAATTGCTAACAATAAGAATCTTCAAACGCTTGATATGTTGCAACGATCGCTATTTGGTATGCGCTGGATGCGCTGGAAGACTGCCCTAAGTCCTTGGCAGGACTTAGACTGGCCGCTAATGGCACTCAGCATTGGTATTACTGGTCTTGGCGGGGTGATGATTCGCAGCGCTGAACTGAACAATGGTCAAACAGACTGGTGGTGGCACTGGATTGTTGGTGGTATCGGCGTAGCCCTAGTGCTAATGATCTCCCGATGGCGCTACGACATTCTCATCCAGTGGCATTGGGTGATTTATGGCATTACAATTGCCGGTCTAATTGCCGTAATGTTTATCGGTAGTACGGCTAACGGGGCTCAACGTTGGATTAACATTTTGGGCTTCCAGGTTCAACCCTCGGAATTTGCCAAAATTGGTTTGATTATTACTCTGGCGGCGATTCTCCACTCACAACCGGCCACAACGCTAGGCTCTCTGGCTAGAGTTTTAGGCATTGCAGGAGTCCCTTGGATTTTCGTATTTTTAGAGCCGAACCTGGGAACTTCTCTGGTATTTGGTTCGATTACCATGGGCATGCTCTATTGGGGGAATACGAATCCAGGCTGGCTGTTGCTGATGATTTCTCCCGTTGTTTCTGCGATCGTGTTTACCGCGTTTTTGCCAGCTTGGTTCGTCTGGGTGATCGCGATGGGAATCATTGGTTGGAGGAGCTTCCCCTGGCCGATTTTAGGCTCGTTGGGAGCTGTCGTGCTGAACTCGCTTTCAGGAGGACTGGGAAATCTGTTGTGGAGTTTGCTCAAGGATTATCAGAAAAAACGGCTGACTCTGTTTTTAGACCCTAATCAAGATCCTCTGGGAGGGGGATATCACCTCATCCAATCGAAGATTGCGATTGGAGCAGGTGAACTTTGGGGCAGAGGACTGCATCAAGGTACCCAAACCCAACTCCGCTTTATTCCAGAACAGCATACTGACTTTATCTTCTCAGCAATAGGAGAAGAACTCGGCTTTATTGGCTGCATGTGCGTTCTCCTCGGCTTCTGGTTCCTCTGCCTGCGCTTGGTGATTATCGCTCAGAATGCGAAGGACAATTTTGGCTCTTTGATCGCGATCGGCTTTCTTTCGATGATTGTCTTTCAAACCGTCGTTAACATTGGCATGAATATTGGCTTGGCTCCCATTACTGGTATTCCGTTACCCCTGTTAAGTTACGGGCGATCGGCTTTGCTAGCCAACTTTTTAGGTCTTGGGATAGTGGAGTCGGTTGCCAATCATCGACCTCGATTGAGATTTTAGTTATGAGTTATGCGTCATTAGTCATTGATCAGTGCTATGGATGGGTCGGTAATGATTGAATGACTCATGGCCAGTGGCTCCTAGTAAGCTAGAATTACAACCTCAGTGAGTAGAGAATTATGATTCTTCCCGGTTCGATTGTTCGCGTGACTAATGTCAACGATATTTACTACCACTTTCAGGGACTGGTTCAACGAGTTAGCGATGGTAAAGCCGCCGTACTCTTTGAAGGCGGTAACTGGGACAAACTCATCACGTTCCAGCTATCCGAACTCGAAGAGGTAGAGCTAACAACCGGTAAAAAGGGCAAATAGTGAGTAATCATTAGTCCTTGGTTCCTAACTAATGACTACTCACTAATAACCAACAACAGATAACGAAACTATGCGTCTTCCCTTGCCCCAGTTTGCCATTGGCGATCGCCCTGACAATCATATTGCTGAGGTGATCGAAACGGCAACGACGGAATTTCTGGCTCAGTGCTTGGAGCCAGAGGATTTGAGCTTTCCCGTCATGCCTCCCTTTGGTAGCTGGGTCAGGTCGGTTGATGAAGAATCAGGCAACCAAGTTCTGGCGGTTGTCTACTATGCCACCACAAGTCCAATTGACTCCGTTCACCGAGCTAGAGCGCTGGGGTTGTCACTAGAAGATTTGCGCGAGCAGCAACCCCAAATTTTTGCCATGCTCAAAACCGAGTTTCGCGCTGCGATCGTAGGATTTTTACCTCCCGATCGCGGAGGCAATGGCTCAAGACAGCCGAGCGGGCCGGTCTATCAATATCTTCCCCCCCGTCCGCCACAAATTCACCAGGCGGTTTACCAGTGCGCGCCAGCAGAAATCATTCATTTTAGCGAACAGTTAGATTTTTTGCGAACGCTGTTGCAAGTGAATGGAGCGCCGGTAGAGGCATTGACAGCAGCAGCGATTCGGGAGGTTTATCAACTGCGCCAAGGCGATCGCGAATGGCTAGTCAAGGCAGGACGAACCTTGAGCGTTCTGCTGAAGGATGACTACGATCGCTTGCGATATATTTTAAGCCAACTGCATTGGTAAGCAATATCAAGCCATCTAGTGAGAGAATATAAATACTTGCATTCAGTGGGAATGTTTTCAGCAGTGGTAGAGTGAAAGCTGCTTATTTTAGGCTTGTTTTGAACATTCTTCCAGTAAAATTAGGCAGAATCGTCAGGCGAATTAGACGAATTAAATAGGATTACTTTTCCTGTACGTCAGGAAATATCTAAAGATGTCTGGTAAACATCCGGGCAATCAGCCACCATACGGCGTAGCAGTCTGAGACTGGAGACTATGACGCAATTTCTAATTGCGGCAGCTGCTGTGGGATTTGGTGCAACTACCGTATTTTGTGCATATCTACCGATGTCTAGCTCCAAGCTGTAGAAACTTTTTTGTCACCTAGCTAGCTGATATGGAATCAATCACACACACTCTCAAGGAACCTATTGTTTCCTTTGTGATACTCTTAGCAACCATCTTTCTGGTGCCTCCTCTATTTGAGCGACTGCGTCTGCCGGGATTGGTAGGTTTACTGGTAGCAGGTGTTGTGCTGGGTTCTAGCGGGTTGCACCTACTCGATAACAAGTCCGAGACGATGAAGCTGCTATCGGAAATCGGAAAAATTTATCTGATGTTTGTCGCGGGCTTAGAAATTGACCTAGCACAGTTTCGGAGAACGAAAAACCGATCGCTTGGGTTTGGTAGCGCGACTTTTCTAGTCCCGTTGATTACCGGAACCGTAGTAGGTCGTTTTGTTGGCGGCTTTGATTGGAATGCGTCTATTTTGATTGGCTCTCTGCTGGCTTCCCATACCCTTCTGGCTTATCCGATTGTTCAACGTTTGGGGGTTGTCGGAAATGAGGCCGTCACCGTCACCATTGGTGCCACGATCTTTACGGACATTGGCGCTCTCCTCGTTCTGGCGATTTGTGTTGGCGTCAAGGGTGGTGACTTCACTGCCGTCAGCTTGATGATTTTGCTAGGGTCATTGGCTATTTACTCCGTTGCCGTTCTGTTTGGCTTTGACTGGTTGGGGAAAGAATTTTTCCGTCGCTCTAGAGATGACCATGGCAATCAGTTTTTGTTTGTTCTGCTGGCTGTATTTGTGGCTTCAGTAGGCGCGCAGCTAATAGGAGTTGAAAAAATTGTCGGAGCATTCCTGGCGGGTTTAGCCGTAAATGACGTTCTAGGACATGGTCCGGTTAAGGAAAAGGTCGAGTTCATTGGCAGCGTCTTGTTTATCCCAATCTTTTTCGTGGATATGGGCTTGCTGCTCGATCTCCAAGCCTTTGTCAAAACCCTATCCTCTTTTGGTTTGACACTGGCTATTATCGGAGGGCTGATTGGTAGCAAATTCCTCGCAGCGTTCATTGTCAAATTGTTGTACCGTTACAACTGGCAACAAGCAATGACAATGTGGTCGCTATCGTTACCCCAGGTGGCAGCTACTTTGGCAGCTACTCTTGTTGGATATCAGCAAGGGATTCTCAACGAGGCTGTCTTAAATAGCGTGATTTTGATGATGCTGGTAACCTCAGTTCTCGGACCGTTAATTACGGCACGATTTGCGACTCAGTTAACACCAGAGACAGCAGACCTAACCGATCTATCGGAAGAAAGCGATCGCGTAGAAGCAGTACCAGAAGAGTCTCAAAGAACGAGTGAGTTTACAGTCGTGGTACCAATCTCTAATCCTCGAACAGAGCGGTACTTGATTGAGATGGCAACGTTGTTGGCACGGTACGAGAGCGGTCGGATTGTACCATTAGCGATCGCGCAAGCTCACGCTCGTATGGATGACCCTGAGTTGAATAAAGCTGTCAATCGCAGCCAAATACTGCTCGATTCGGCAAGGGATTTGAGTCGGGAATTAGGAGTTGAGGCATCACCGCAACTACGAATTACCTACGACATTGCTCAGGGAATTAGCCATGTCGGTCGAGAACAAGATGCCAGTATGATCGTGCTGGGCTGGAGCGGACGGATGGGTTTTAGCGCCCGATTATTCGGCAATGTGACCGATAGCGTGCTGTGGTCAGCGCATTGCTTAGTAGCAGTAACGCGCCTTTTGGATTCACCCCTGAATATTCGGCGTATCTTAGTACCCATAGAAAATTTAACACCAGCAGCAGTGCGACCAGTACGATTCGCCCAGATTCTCGCTGAGGTCAATCAAGCGCAGGTCACGTTACTTCACGTATGCGACCCTAGAACATCACCAGCTAGAGTTGCCTGGACGCACTCTCAACTATCGATCATCGTCGCTCAGCTCATGCCAGAAACGTCCTCAGTGGAGATTCAAGTCAAGCCTCAAGACAATGTGACCCAAGCGATTGTGAATGCTTCCCAGTCTCAAGATTTGGTGGTATTGCGATCGCTACGGCGTCGCGTTGGTGCTGATGGGTTGGCAGTTGGTGAATCGATCGCTCCATTAGTGAAACAACTAACCTGTTCTGTCGTGTTGCTGGGAGAACCCCAAGGAAAGCAGACGAACGTTTTTTCGAGCCATCGCACACCCTCCTTGCTGTAAGTGCGATCGAGTTATGAAATCCTCATAAGCCTCAAGAACACGCCGACGCTCGTTAAGGAAGAGAACCTTTATTCAGCTAGTCCTCATGAGTCCGAATCGCTCTTGTCAGTTGACTGAGACTCATCATCACTTTTCTTGTCAGTTGACTGAGACTCATCATCAGTTTTGGGTTTCTGCTTCTCTTCCATCTGCCGTTTTAAGTCTTCTTCCAAGGTTTGAATTTGTTCGCGACGGGCTTCCATTTCCAGGTGGCGGCGAGTTAAATCCTGACTATCCAGTGTTAGCTTTTGCCGCCACTGTTCTGCGCGTTCGGCTTCTTCCTTTAAGAAGTTCGGGCTTACTCCGATAGTGAGATACTGCTGTACCAAGTCCAACACCCAGTCTTTAGCGTTTTGAATACTCAGAACTTCTTGCTTGTCAGACAAATCTACCAAAACCAACACCTCTTCGTGTAAAGAGCTGCCGTTGGTATAGGGGACGCTCTCTGGGTTGATTACTGCCCAGGAATTTTCAGAGTGTTGACGGGCTAGCAATCTCAGTTCTACCCCGCCTCCATTCTCTTTGTTTTGCACTTGGGCCAGGTGTAGCATTGCTTATCAGTTGTTGGTGATTCGTGGGTAAAGGGTTGTAGAGACGAGATGCATCTCGTCTCTAGCATAGGATTCATCGGGTCTCTACAGCCGATTGAGGCGATCGCGTAAAATTTCCGCTTGCTTTTCGGCTTCTGCCAAAGCATCTTTCGCACTCTTCACGACTTCTTCCGGGGCTTTGCTAACAAAATTTTGATTAGCCAAACGTCCGGATAGAGATTTGATTTCCGCTTCTACTTTACCTAAATCTTTTTCCAACTTAGCGCTTAGAGCTTCCACATCTACAACACCCGCAAGGAGCATCAAGACTTGAACTGTACCTACAACCCCTGCCATTGTCGTCTTGAGTTCTTCTGAGAGTGCGGGAGTAATCGTGAGCGTTTCAACTTCTGCCAAGTCTTGGATATAGGAACGACCCGCTTCTAAAATTTGCCGCTCCTCGTCACTGTCACTTTGCAGGATAACCGCAACCTTTTTCCCCCGCTTCACTCCTGCCTCTGCTCTGAGATTGCGGATCGTGCGGATTGCACCAATAAGTAGGTCAAACTGGCTCTCCAGGGCTGGGTCAATTAAGGAAGACGACGCGGTGACGCGGCGAGTGGGAGACGCCGCGAGCGTGCCGGCAGATTGCGCTGTATCCAGGTATTCCTGTGTTCCCGTATCTGCTTTCGGTTTGGGCAATTGCTTGAGTTTTGGCTGACCAATCGTTTGTTCTTTAAGCGATCGCGTTACGGTCACGAGGTCTTGACGTTTTGCCGCTGTAAGTAGGTAGCGGAAGACAAACCAAAGCGAATATCCCAAACCAACTGCTTCAAAAGAAGGTTGAATTAAGGGGATACTATTGAGCGCACTGAGAACTGCACTCATCACCTTGAGCGTAACCAGTGCTAACACTAGCGAACCAACCACAAGCAGCGGTCGTTGATAGGTGCTGAAAAACTGACCCACTTGGTCGGGTACTTCAGACAAAAATCCAGTAACCTGACTCCAGATTTGCTGTGCCTGAGTTGAATAGTTGGCTATGCTAGAAGAAGACGGGGGGACGGGGGGACGGGGAGACGGGGAGAGTTTTTCTTGATTTCCCGTATCCGCCTGTTCCTGAACTGCTGTCACCTCTGCCCCAAGTCCAGCAATATCACTAACTTCTGGATAAGACTGTAGCGCCAACACCTCATCCGATTTTTGCGTCAGCGTGTGCCAGATTTCCTCAGTGATGTGAGGCATGAAGGGATGAAGGAGTTTGAGGACTCCTTCCAACACATAGGCTAGCGTTTGCTGGGCGACACGTCGCGATTGAGAAGACTCACCTTGGCGCAGACGAGATTTAACTAGTTCGATATACCAGTCGCAGAAGTCGCCCCAGATGAAATCATAGAGACCTTTGGCCGCTTCTCCCATGCCGTAGTTATCGAGGTCGTGATTAGTCTGACGCACCACTTGATAGAAGCGTGACAGAATCCAGCGATCGCTTAATTCCAACTCTTCTGCTGCTGGTTGACCCAACTCTTGAGGTGTCTTGCCATCCAAGTTCATCATTACAAACCGGGCTGCGTTCCACAGTTTGTTGGCAAAGTTCCGCGACGCTTCTACTGATGCCGACTCATCCGTCTTGCGGTTGTATTCCAAGCGGATATCTTGTCCAGCACCGGCTACTTCCCGAATCAGGGTGTAACGTAAAGCGTCCGTACCATACTTGTCGATCAAAATCAAGGGATCGATGCCATTATTCGATGACTTAGACATCTTCTTATTGTTTTCATCCCGGACTAGCCCGTGAATGTAAACCGTCTCAAACGGCATCTGACCCGTGAAGTGTCCGGCCATCATCGTCATCCGCGCCACCCAGAAGAAGATGATGTCAAAGCCTGTGACGAGGACAGTCGTAGGATAATAGGTTGCTAAATCTTTGGTCTGTTCGGGCCAGCCCATGGTCGAGAACGGCCACAATCCCGAAGAAAACCAAGTATCCAGCACGTCGGGGTCTTGCTTGAGCATGACCTCTGGACCAAATTTTGCTGCTGCTTTGGCGATCGCTTCTTCCTCATTACGGGCAACCACAAAGGGGGTCGTGTCGGTAATTTCCCCACCCGTTTCGCTCACCGCATACCAAGCAGGAATTTGGTGTCCCCACCACAACTGCCGAGAAATGCACCAGTCTTCCAGCTTCACCAACCAATCGCGATAGACTTTCGTCCAGCGTTCTGGCACAAACGCGGGTGAATCTTTCTGGTCGAGGAAGTCTAAAGCCCGATCTGCCAGAGGACGAATTTTGACGAACCATTGAGTTGAGAGAAGCGGTTCGATCGGGACTTTCCCGCGATCGCTATACGGCACGGTATGCTTGTAGTCCTCCACCTTCACGAGGACACCGTCCTCTTCCAGACGCCGCACCACACCCTTGCGGGCTTCAAAACGGTCTTGTCCCTCGAATGGACCGGCATTCGCGTTGAGGGTGCCATCCTTATTCATGATGTTGATGAAAGGCAGATTATGACGCTTGCCCATCTCAAAGTCATTGGGATCGTGGGCAGGTGTCACCTTCACGCAACCCGTCCCGAATTCTGGGTCAACCAACTCATCCGCAATAATCGGAATTTCCCGTCCCATAATGGGCAGCGTCAGTGTCTTGCCGATTAAATGCTTGTAGCGATCGTCATTAGGATTGACGGCAACAGCGGTATCCCCCAACATGGTTTCGGGTCGAGTTGTTGCCACTTCTACATCACCGCTGCCATCCGTAAGCGGATAGCGGAAGTGCCACAAGTGTCCGTTGACCTCTTGGTTTTCCACCTCCAAATCAGAAACTGCCGATTGGGAGGATGGACACCAGTTCACCAAGTACTCGCCCCGGTAAATTAACCCTTCTTCATAAAGTTGGACAAAAGCTTCTAGTACTGCTTTGGATAAGCCTTCATCCATCGTGAATCGTTCCCGCGACCAATCGACCGATACCCCTAATCGTCGCAGTTGGCCGACAATCGTACCTTCAGATTGTTTCTTCCACTCCCAAGCGCGATCGAGATAAGCCTCGCGGTCCAAGTCGTTGCGAGTTTTGCCCTCATCTTTCAGTTGCTTGTCCAGAATTGTAGATACCGCAATACTAGCGTGGTCAGTTCCGGGCAGCCACAGCGTATTGCGCCCTTTCATCCGGTGGTAACGGACGAGAATGTCCATGATGGTTTGCCCCAAGGCATGACCCATGTGCAAGCTGCCAGTCACGTTGGGTGGCGGAATGACTAAAGAAAAGGGCTTGCCGTCGCGATCGGGATCGGCTTTAAAAACGTTGTGGTCTTCCCAATACTTTTGCCACTTGGCTTCGGTTGTTTTGGGATTGTATTGGGTTTCTAGGGTGGGAATTGTTGCTGTCATGCGGGGAACACTATATGAAGACGAGCTACCTAAATTTTGCCACAGGGGTGGAGAGGGTACG
>DATNPC010000119.1:0-3820 GCA_036703375.1 Allocoleopsis sp. | reverse complement strand
AATGAATAATGAAGCTGTAAACGATTTGCATCGTTCGAGTTTTCACGTCTTTGGCATTGATTCGCTCTAGTAACCGAAGTGCGAGTTTACCGAATTGATAGCCAGACTCAATGTCTCCCACAATCCCGCAAAGAATTAAGGCATAAGTAGAATAGGCAAAAGCAGACAATGAAGTATTGCCGTGTTGAATGGATAAATTGACTTGTTTACATACAATCAGTGGAAACAGTTGAGGACTTGCTTGGAAGGCTGCTGAAAATATACTGGATAAGATTTTCATAGCAGCCAGCTTGTCAGGTGCAGTCATTTGAGGTAAATCGATCAAGTCCTCGATCCGCTTTCCGTTTAAATTTGATGTTGTTTCCTGTAGCCCAAGTTCCACATCTAACTGGTTGACTTTGTGGGGAAACTCGATGCCGAGAAGGGCGAGAACTGTTAATCCAGTGTTGAACGCTTCTAGTTGTTGGTTCTGAACCATAGAAGCTTGGATTTTGACTTGATAGATTTTCACTTTGTCGAGCAATGTTTTGGCTCGTTGCAGAACAACTTCAGCGAGTTGTTTCATCGCAATGAAATCACCGTGAAGGAATGCTGCCTCCGCTGCTTCATTATGCAGGGCTAAGATGAGTTCGTACTGCTCCTGCCATGCTTTAGCCGTTACAAGCTCTATTCCTAACGTTAAATACCTCACCGCCGCTGCATAAGCCGTGGATGTCTTCGCTTTACGTCCAGCAATTAGATTCAACTGAGCTAGTTCATCTCGCTCGATTGCAGAGTCGATTAGCTCAACTCCCATATTTAACTGATTGACAATATCAAAGATTTTTTCTTCCCGTTCCTCTCCTGGAGTATTGCTCAACAGTAGCCGTCCAATTCTCAAATGAGTTGATTGTTTTTGGGATTTAGGAATGAGAAAATATGCAGCTTGTTGAACGCGATCGTGCAAAAATTTATAGGTAGGGAATAGGGAATGGGTCATGGGTAATGGGTTAGATTCTTTGCCATTCGCCATTCCCAATGACGGATTACCATCTGATTGAAAGAACTTGTAGATGTCAGAACTTGGAATAATCAGTCCTTCTTGTAACGCTCTCCATAAGTCAGCCGCTGTTTCTGCTTGAGATTTTTCATACACGATAGAGAGAGTAGCTAAATCAAATGAGTTGCCAATACAAGCCGCTAGTTTTAAAACTGTTTGAGTAGTATCGGGCAGTTTGCGTAATTGAGAAGCCATGAACTCGACTACATCTTGGCTGACTGCTAGCGCCCTAACTTGGGCAATATCGCATTGCCACCCCCCTGTACTTCCCTCATTACTCTGACAACTCTCTTTGACAAGGGGAGACTGGGGAGGAACAAACGAGATTAGCCCATCTTCATACAAAGATTTGAGGAATTGAGTGCTAAAGAACGGGTTGCCTTGAGTTTTGGCAATTACCAGTTCTGTCAACGGCATTGCTCGCTCGGGCGAACACGAGAGAGTATCGGCAATCAGGCAATTGAGCGAAGGTCTATCTAGGGGCGCTAGGATAATTTGATGGACTTTTGCATCAGTTTTACGAATTTCATCCAACGTTAGCATCAACGGATGTGCGCTAGAGACTTCGTTATCCCGGTAAGCTCCAATCAGTAATAGATGGCGCGTATCCGTTTCGCTCATCAGCAATTGCATCAGCCTGAGAGAAGCAGAATCTGCCCACTGTAAGTCATCCAAGAAAATGACTAAAGGATGGTCATTGGTTGCAAATACCCGAATAAACTTCCTAAATAGGAGATTAAAGCGATTTTGAGCGGCACTCCCCTCTAGTTCTGGGACAGGGGGTTGCTTACCAATCAAAAGCTCTAGTTCAGGAATTACCTCAATAATGACCTGAGCGTTTTCTCCTAAAGCATTCAATATCTTAGTTGTCCAATCATGCAGAGAGTCGCTACTTTCAGTCAGCAGTTGCCGCATTAAATTTTGAAGTGCTTGTACCCAAGCCGAGAAGGGAATATCGCGCTTGAACTGATCGAATTTCCCTTTGATAAAGTAACCTCGCGCTCCGACAATTGGTTTGTGGACTTCATTCACCACCGCTGTCTTCCCAATTCCCGAAAAGCCAGCCACCAGCATTAGCTCAACTCCCCCTTGCCCTCCCTCAGTCAGGACTGTCTCCCCGTCTCCCCGTATCCCCGTCTCCTCATCTCCTCGTCTCCCCACCTCCCCATCTCCCCACCTCCCTGCAACTCGCTCAAAAGCAGCTAACAAAGTGGCCACTTCCGCTTCTCTGCCGTAGAGTTTTTCTGGAATAATAAAGCGCTCTGAGATGTCGTACTGTCCCAGAGGAACTTGGCTAATGCTGCCCTGTGCTTGCCATTGCTGCCAACAAATTTCCAGGTCATATCGCAGACCAAAAGCCGTTTGGTAGCGTTCCTCAGCAGTTTTTGCCATCAATTTCATCACGATGTCATTCACCATCTGAGGAATCTCTGGGACGAGTTCAATCGGTGGAGTAGGCATTCTGGCGATGTGACAGTGGACTAATTCCATCGGGTCATTGGATTGAAAGGGCAGTTGCCCGGTAAGAAGTTCGTAGAATGTAACACCCAAGGAGTAAAAGTCCGTGCGATAGTCGATACCTCGATTCATCCGTCCTGTTTGTTCCGGGGACATATACGCTAGCGTCCCTTCCAAGACATTTGGGTTTCGGATTTCCTGATTTTCTTTAGGTAGAAGAGAGGAGATACTAAAGTCAATGAGTTTGATTTCTCTAGTTTCAGGATGAATTAAAATATTTTGAGGCTTAATATCTTTATGAATAACTCGGTTTTTATACAGTCCTTCTAAGATTTGGGCGATTTGAATCGCGATATGTAAAAATTCTTCTAAGGAATGGGCAATTGAAGATAGGGATAAATCTCTCTTCTTCCTTAATCTCCAGTCTTCGAGAGAAATACCGCCGAAGTCTTCCAGAACTAAAACATAACTATTGTGATAGTTTTCTAGGGCTAACGGTTTGACAATTCCAGGTAAGTCGAGATTTTTCGCGATCGCATATTGATTTCGGAACTGCACGATTTCGTTAAACGTGGGATACTCGCTCTTGAGCAGTTTGAGCACGACGGGTTTTTGGTCTAATAAGCGAATCCCTTTATATACTTGAGTTCTAGAGCCTTCGTAAATTTTTTCAATGACGCGGTATCCGTTTAGTGCGCTCAACATGCTGTTATGTGTGTCTACTGTGAGTTTTGGTCGAGAATTGAAGTTTTGCGATCGCTAAATCCGATTAGTCTCTAATTCCTGGACGACAGGTGTTTCAGGAATAGGCAAGACTATAGTAAACATTGTTTTTCCGGGTACTGATTCCACTTCAATCGTTCCATGATGTTTTTCAAGGATTTTTTTTACCATATGAAGTCCTAATCCACTCCCCTCACCTCGTGACTTTGTTGTAAAAAAAGGTTCAAATATTTTGGTTTTTATCTCTTCTGGTATTCCTCGACCGCTATCAGTAATGCTAATCTTTACTTGCTGCTCTTGTTGAATAACATCGATTTTTAAACTTCCTCGCTCATCCATAGCTTGTAAGGCGTTATGAAAGAGATTGAGCCAAACTTGATTCAATTCATCTGGATAACAAAGGATTAGCGGTAATTCAGCATAATTCCGGATGACATCTACTCCATGCTTGAGTTGGTTCTGATAAAGGGTTAGTACAGTTTCAATTCCATCTATTAGATTGGCTGGAGTCATTTCACCGGAACGATTGTAACGAGCATAATTTTTTAAGGAGAATACAACCTTTGATGCTCGCTCTGTCGCGAGATTGATGGTTTCCGT
>DATNPC010000118.1:0-16560 GCA_036703375.1 Allocoleopsis sp. | reverse complement strand
AAACTCCAGGAAGCTTGCCTATTGGTCAAAAACTCTACTTTTTAAGTCATGAAGCTTTCGGGCAACTGTTGCCGTTCACTTAGGTTTTGTTAGCTACAGGTCAATACTCGAACAGAGTTTAGAGATACTGATGCTTGCTTAAAATTAGCGATCGCACTACAGTATCTCTGTAGATAATTTTGTTAGCAAGAAAAACCAGTTCTAGAGCGGTAAAATTCAAACTTCAGCACAAAAGACATAATCTGCGTCGTATCTTAAATGCTGCCAATCGCTTATAGCCTGATGACGTGAGGGTCAACCCTCTAACCATGCGATCGCATTTCTACCAAGCACTGCAATCCGATCGCTAGAGGTACCTGTATTGAATTGTGCAAATTGTCTGGAATGACCCTACTATAGGCATTAAAAGCTGGGGTTCGTAAAAGCGATCCGCGTCAAAGGGCAATCAATTCTTTGGCAAGAAATAATTCGACAAACTCTCCCGGTGAAAATTCTCGACCGCTAGGACGACGTTCTCGATGCTGTCCCTTTAAATAAACGTAGTTACAAATTGCACCATCAAGATTAGTTGTACTGTCAATCTTCCAATCCTCTAGACTGGCTCCCGTAAGCAGGGTCTGTTCAAAGTTAGTCTCGAACGCTTTGGCACCGATCAAACTTGCTCCACGTAGGTCAGCCCTACTGAGATTGGCTCCACTTAAATCCGCTCCATTCAGGTTGGCTTCTCTGAGATTAGCTCCACTTAAATCGGCTCCCCTCAAGTCAGCTCCGCAGAGATGGGCTGCAAAAAAGTTCGCTCCACAAAGGTCGGCTCGACGAAGATTAGCTCGACTGAGATCGGCTGTTAAGAAATTGACCAAAAATAAGTTGGCTTCGCTAAGGTTTGCTTCACAAAGGTCTGCTCCACTCAGAGTACTTTCAAATAAATCCGCTCCTCGTAAATCAGCTCCTGAGAGATTGGCATGGCTGAGGTTAGCTTTCCGGATCTGAATTTTCTGTAGATCGGGAATTAAGCGAGCGTTTTTCTCTCTCCAATTATTCCAAGTATTAACTCCCTGCTGTAGCAATTCTGCGTGTTCTTTGGTTTTCATCTATCCTTAGACCGATTGTTTCCAAAACTTAATCTATCATGACGAATGTCAAATTGTCGAAAATGTCAATGAAGACAATATAAAAATATAATAATGAAGTGCTAATCTTTACTGTTTTGAGAGAAAAATATGAATATTTTTTCATGCTTAATAAAGTTGGATTTATATCCTTTTAAGGATATAAATTATCCTCTCTCAAAAGTAAGCGATCGCACTCAACTCAGTTGTAGGGTAGGCATCCCTCACAAGTCTCTTGACTCATATCTGGCAGCACTTTCAACAATCTTTTGTATGTAGGGTGGGCATTGCCGACCAACAAGAGAATCAAGTTTTCAAGTTCTATTCGGCAATGCCCACCCTACGATTCTTGAGCAAGGTGCAAGATGTCAGTTGATTTACTTGAAGTATCAGGGTTTGGTAGGTCGTGTCTACCCTACGTTTAATTTTGTTCGCTTACTGAGTTAGAGGCGTTTTGAGTTTTAGCTTGATGTTTGTTCCTTTTTTGAGAACGACTTCCCCACCAGGACTAGACAAGACAAACGCTGCTGCTGCTGCACCACCACCGAGAGCACCATGCTTTAATTTCGCTTTGTTTCCGATAAAATGACCGACCGCTGCCCCGCCTAAAATAATGCCAGCATTCTGGAGAAACTTGCCTTTTGTCTTTGTCTCTACCTTGGTGTTCACTAAAGTAGCGTCAATCGGATAAGCTGAACCATTTTTGAGTTCAATGTCATCAAAAACAAGATGTAAACTTGCTTTCTTGCCTCTAGCGGCTTTGACTACGTCTTCCAGATGTCCCTGAATCACAGCATCTTTGAGAGTTTGATTTCCCCCTTTGACTCGTAGAGTAAAGGATTCGTTGTTACGGTTTTTGGCAGTAGACAAATCTTGTTGGAGAATCGTGTCAAAACTCGTTCCAGCAGGTGCAATGGCTTGCTGACTTTTAGGACTACTCGATGTAGTACCAGTATTGCTCGACACAGCACTCTGGTTAGGATTGCCAGAAGTGTTGCTAGCTCTATCGCTGGGCTGACGACAAGCAACCGTGCTACTGAGTAAAGTGGCACTCAGTAGTAATGACATTACCTTTTTCATTGCTGTTTTTTTGAATGATGTAGATTGCGAGATTAGAGTGAAACTGGAATTTAAGGCTAGAGCAACTGCTCTAGCCCTAATTCTGCAATGTTATATGCCAAATTTAAACGTTTTGGTCTTTTTAGAGTTAGTTTCTAAAGAAAGTTAAAGCGGCTAGAGTTCGGTGTATAGTGCCTGATGGTTTAGTTTAATGCAGTGGCGGCAGTTGCCCGGTTAACACCTATCGTCCCCTAACTCCCCAACTTTGGCATCTTAAAGTCCCCCAGCATTGGGGGATGCGAGGGAGCAAGCAAGACTTGCGTGTACGCGATACCCTTAACGAGGCTGACACGATGGTCAGTGGTATGCGCTCATATCATCAGATCAACTCATTACCCATTACCTATTCCCCTCGTTTCGTCGTGAATCTCGATGCCTCGGCTTTGCATCGTTTGTTCAAATAACGCTGTAGACAGTGCTTGTTCAACCGGCCAGACGCCAGGTTTATCGAGTTTACCCATGAGCATCAATTCGGCAAGACTGCCAGTTCCGGCACCCGCAGCTACAGCAGTATTGTCATGCACTAAGGTTGAACCAACCCTAGCCGCTTCCCCATCTTTGAAGCCTGTGACTTCCGAACGAATGGCGACACCGATACCGCTGAAGCGATCGCTTACTTGGGTCATGCGGTAACTGACATGAGACAAAAACTCGATTCCAGCCGGATTTTTTAACCAGGAAGAGGGGAAAATGTGGGCAGCAATCCAGGTGAGATGATTGTAGAGATCGGGAACAGAACCGAACTTGGTAATCACCGTTTGGACGGGGAAGGAATCAACCAGCGTAAACGCTTCTGGCATGTCAAACCAATAGACTCCAGCCTTACCAAACGGGGGTGGGAATTGAATGGTTTCCCGATCGCTATAGGGTTTGACGGGTTGCCATTGGTTATCCAGCCAAACGTCAAACGGTTGTTGTAACCCTAAAAAAGTAGTTCGCATCACTGTGACTCCCGCACCACCTGAACCCGCGACAAGATAGCTCAAGTGAATCCGTTGAGCCTCGTCGAGTTGTTCGACATCACGGCGCACCATGCTATTGGAGACACCGGGAAAAATTCCAGTATTGATAATTGCCGTAACGCCAGCAGCAGCGGCAGCATCTCGATAAGATAGGGCTTTACAGGTGAAGGCACGATTGTCACTAACGTCCAAATAGTTGACGCCTTGTTCGATACAAGTCTGTAGGACACTCGCGTCTCGATAGAGAAAAGGGCCAGCACAGTGAATCACGAGATCGTGAGATGCGATCGCTTTCTGGAGTCCTTCCGTATCTGCCAAATCTAGAGACAAAAACTGCACTTGTGGCTCTGCTTCTTGTCTAGCAAGCCCTTCAGCTGTCGTAGGACGCCCTGTAACTGTCACTTTCGCCTGCGTGTGGCTGACTAAGTCTTGTGCCACACGGCTACCGATTCGTCCTCGCCCTCCAAGAATCAAAACTCGGTCTGTCATTGCTACTGCATTCAGTATCTTCCTTACCTATTTCATCACTGTTGCCTACCCTAATCATCAGCAGTCAGGATGACCTTTCTCTACATCAAGGTCGATCTGAATCAGATTTTGCACCCTTTTGTGCCAACAGATAGCTTGACATTCCCCGGACTCTACGTCGTTTGGGTGAAAGATATCACCATTTCTTAACCACTAAACACCCTGCCATGATGTCGTGAAGGGTTTGCTTTTTATCCGTAAATGCCGCCATGATGTAACCTCTGTAAAGCAGGATCGTCGAAATGATCTTGGCGAAATGCCGTCCAGTTGCTTGAACAAAAGAAATTTTGTTGCCGTCTAGGTTAGTAACCACAATGCCCAACACCATTTTGCCAACGGTTGCCCGAGTGGGAGAACTCTCCATAATGGCGTAGTAAAGCCAGCTAGGGAGGAAGAACACAAAATTAGCAACCACAAAGGCAATCCCATAGAAAATAGGAGTTGCCTCCTCATCTCTAGCGGGATCGTAGAAAAGCCACATGCAGGCAAACACCGTGACCAGCCAGGGGATCGATAAGATGACGCCATCAATCCATGAGGCGATCAACCTGAGCCAAAAATCTGCATATTCTACTGTGGGGGGTTGAGATACAGGCAGATAAGGAGTTTCTTTACTGTATTGGGGTGGTACTGACGGGTAGTCATTGTTTAACCGCTCTAGCGCCTGTAGCACTTCTGTCGCACTTTGGTAGCGATCTTTCGCACGGTAGCTCACCATCTTGGTCAGGACGTTAGCGAGTTCATCACTCACGGATGCTAAGTGCCGCCACTTCAGTTCACCCGTAACTAGGTCTGAGTGCTTCAATTGCAGTTCCATCGCACTGAGGCCGGTTAGTGCTTGAATGCAAATAATTCCCAGTGAATAAACATCGCTGCTAAATACAAGTTGACCTTGCTGTTGCTCGCTGGCCATGTAGCCCATTGTGCCAATGGGTGAAGTAGATTTGATTCGTCCTTGCTCGGTCGAAAATTGCGAGGCTCGTACTTGCTTAACTCCACCAAAATCTACCAGTACTAATTGTTCGTCCTCTCGTCGCCGGATAATATTGTCAGGCTTAATATCACCATGGGTGACACCATTGCAGTGGACAAAACCCAGAACCTCCAGGACTTCTTGTAGCATCTGAAGCATCTGGTTTTCGCTCCACTGACGACCAAGGGTTAGTTCGGCACTTAGAGAACGACCGTTAATGAATTCTTGCACTAAGAAGAATTCTGTGTTTTCGACGAACTTGTCGAGCAGCTTGGGAATTTGATCATGCTTACCCAAGCGTTCCAAAATTTTTGCTTGCTGGTCGAACAAACGCTCAGCCGTACTCCATAGTTCGTGTCGCTCGCTGGGGGACAGGTTTGGATCGGTACTACTGACAGGTCGCAAGTGTTTAACGACACAGGTTGGCTGACCGGGTCGCAGTCTATCTCGTGCGCGGTAAGTTATTGCTGGTCCGTCGCTCAGTTTTCCGACAACTTTATAACGTCCGCCTAGTAACTGACCTTCTAGAATTTCCATGGTTGCTTAGACTAATTTTGGAGCTTGTACTCTAGTTCGGAAGAATTAACAGCTACCTGTTTTTTTAGTCATTGGTTAACGTCATGAACTCAGTTTCATCGCTTCAACGATGTGTTAATCGGCGATATTATTACCTTTGTCTGGAAAATAATGAGTTAAAAGATTGAATGTTTACTCGAACAGCCTCACGGCTACCGGCTTAAAGAAAGACACTGATGATTCAGGGTAATGGGTAATCGAGAAAATCGTTGACAAGTGCGATCGCATTAATGACCCTGTCCCAGTTCAAGTAGATAGCTGCTTCATCCCAGTTGGGTTAAGACTTGCCCGCTCTGAATTTCTGAAACTACCTTCGGGTAAGGGTTTCTTGTATCCAAAATCTGTGCATTCTTGCCGCCAAAATGATATTACTTGTACTAAGCGGCTCACGATCGCTATCAATAATCGTGAACCGCTTGCTATCAATAATTGTTTTCAGAAGTTATCGGTGAAAATCCGGACAGTTCGATAGCTGTCTGCTCGAAAACAGCGGTCATCGCTGAACTCGCAATGTGGCTCACGACAGACCAAATACTGAACCTACGGTTGATTTGAACGCATCGCCAGCCTCCCTCACCTTTTGACCAATCGGCTGTTGGGTATGTAGGAAGACACGAGCGCAGTTGCGTCCCGGCATACCAGACACTGAACCACCCGGATGCGTCCCGGCACCTGTGAGAAAGAGACCGTCAATCGGTGTCTTATAATTAGCAATTTCCGGTAACGGTCGGAAAAACACCATCTGGTCGAGCGTCATGTCGATGTGGTAGTGATTCCCTCTCAAGAATCCTGTCCGCTCGTGGAGTTCCGCTGGGCTTTCCACTCGACGGGCAATAATCGAGTTCTTGACGTTTGGTGCATAGTCGGCCAATTTATCAATGATGCGATCGGCAACTTTATTTTTCAGCTCATCCGTCCAACCTGTACCGTACAACCCAGTACCATCGGCACCCGCAATTTTGTAAGGTGCAAAAAACTCAATCCACGCTGTATGCTTCCCTTCAGGAGCCATTGAGGGGTCAAGCACGGTGGGTACTACCACATACAAAGAGGGGTCGGAATCCGGTATCTTGCCAACTGTAGGCTCGCTATGAGCAACCTCCACTTGGTTTACGGAGTCAGCAATTAAAACCGAGCCAATCAAGTACTCGTCTCGATGGTTATGATGCTCAAAGCGCAGGGGTTCCGACAACGCTAAATCAACTTTGACAATAGACTCGTTATTGTTGACAATCCGCCGCTCCAAGCGCTCTCGCAACTCTGGGTCGGCAGAATCCACATCGCTAGGGTTCATCAAGTGTAAGAAGACCCGCTTGGCATCAATATTGGAAATTACACCCTTGGTTGCCCGATACTCCTTACCGTTAGCTACCCGAACGCCTACAGCGCGACCGTCATCTACCAAGACTTGTTCGACGTGCTGGTCGGTTAGGATAACACCGCCCTTACTGGTCACTAGGTTTACCAAAGCTTGGGTGAGTGCGCCAGTACCGCCTCTCGGTCTAGCCATACCAGGATTGTGACGCATCGCCATCATAATTGCGCCCACAGAAATGGTTTTTTGGGAGGGAGGCGCACCGAGTTCAGAAGCTAGCCGGGATAGAGGCGCTTTGAGAAATTCAGAATCAAACCACTCCTCTAGAATGTCGCGAGGGCTGCTGAACATCGTCCGCATAAAGTCCAGCGTCTTGTCCGGTCCGCCAATCACCGAAAATAAATCTTTGAGCTTGGCTAGGTCGTAGTTACCCGCCATATCGATTACCGACTTGGGTGGGGCGTTGAAGATCGGAATCATCATCCCGAGTACTCGCTGCCAGAAGTCGGTGAAGTCTGCGTACTTCTTGGCATCCCGAGGACTGTACCGCTCGATCTCGGCACAAGTTTGCTCAAGCGATCGGTGTGCGAGAAAATATTTTCCATCGGGATGCGGACAAAAGACGACAGGGTCGCAGTAGAGGTATTCCAAACCGTACTTGGTCAGTTCTAATTCTTCAACGACTGGCCCTAAGTGGATAAATTCGTGATCGATCGCGCAGAGGTTGAACTTAAAACCTGGGGCTTCCTCGGGCAGAGCTTCCTCTGTAGTCGCCGCACCGCCAGGGATAGAACGCTTTTCTAGTAATAAAACGCTGTAACCCGCTTTGAGCAGGTAGGCCGCACACACCAGACCGTTGTGACCTGCACCGATAATAACAACATCGTAAGCTTCCATAAAACACATTACTCGACAGACCGGAACTCCCCGATTGTAAAGAATTGAAAATAATCCCCTGGTCTATCAGGGGAAGGAGATTGTGTTCGGGGGAACTAAACCAGAGGAGATAGTCTTTATCTTTTGCCAGTGAGATGAGTAGTGAAAGTCTGGCTGAAACTAAATGGCGCAGCTATACTGGCAAAGTCTGGATATTTGTTTAACTGGCGAATCTGAAGAGGTCTATGAGCCCTGTTATTAAAGTTCTGCAACCCTCTGGTATCTTAGACGGCACAAAAGCCGGTCAATTTCGTCAAGAGATCAGCAATCTTGTGGAATCCAATGTCGATATCGTCTTGATAGATTTCCAAGACGTTACTTTTATGGATAGTTCGGGTTTAGGAGCGCTAGTCTTAGCGCTTAAAACCGTTCGTGCTGCTGGTGGTAAGTTGGTGATTTGTTCAGTCAACGAACAAATCAAAATGTTGTTTGAACTGACAAGTATGGATCGCGTCTTTGAAATCTTTCCGTCAAGAGAAGATTTTGAGAGCGCGACCGTTGCCTCTAGCTAAACAACCAAAAACTCTTACCCAGAGAAACGTCCATTGAACCCCAGAGAAACGTTAATGGAAGTTAATTTCCAGAAGAGATAGATCGTCATCAAAATAATCTTTGGGGTTCACAGCTTGAAGAGCATGCAGGATTTGATCCAAGGTGCAGGCATTTTTACTCTTGCACTCTGCAAGCAACTGGATGAACGGCTCAAGTCCCCAAACAGTTCCATCGGGCTGGTTAATCTCGTAAATTCCGTCGCTGAAAATATACAGGGTGCTCAGATCGTTCACCTCGCAACATTCATCAGCGTAATCGGCATCAGGGAACATCCCAACCGGCAAGCCTAACGTTTTCAACCGGTGAACGTGAATGGATGAGGCTGGCGTCCCAGACAGCAAAATTGCTGGTGGATGGCCAGCGCTGGCGTAAGTGAGCTGACGCGTAACCTGGTTATAAACCCCGTACCAGATGGTGAAGTACTTATCATTGCGCTGAGTCATCTGGAAGGTTTCATTCAACCGGCGTAAGACATCGCTAGGTTGATAGTAATTAATCTTAGGCAGCGCTCGCGATCGCAGTAAGTTCAAGACGGAAAGAGTTGGTAAAGCAGCGCGTAGACCATGTCCTGAGGCATCTAGCAAATAAATGGCTAGATGCTCTGAATCCAACCAGTAGTAATCAAAACCATCACCGCCTAATTGCCGAGACGGAATGAAGCGGGAATCAATAGTCACGGGGGGTCCGGCTAGTTGCTCTGGAAGGATAGAGCTTACGTATTCAGCGGCTTCGGCTAATTCAGCTTCCAACAGCTGCTTTTGGTGCTGTAAATCGCGGCTGAGTTGATGCAACCTTAAGCCTGCCCTCACTCGTGCTTTCAACTCAGCCATTTCCACCGGCTTGGACAAAAAGTCATCTGCTCCAGCATCTAGCCCTTGAACGCGATCCTCAAGGGATGTCCGAGCCGTCAGCAGAATAAATATCGTAGTTGACAGGTGTGGTGTTGCCTTAACTTGGCGACAGACCTCTAACCCGGTCATACCTGGCATATTCCAATCGCAAAGAACTAGCCCCGGTCGTAACGTTCGAGCCTGTGCCAAACCTTGTTCGCCATCGCTGGCAACTACAACCTCATAACCCTGACTGATAAGCGTGCGTTTGAGCAAGATTTGAATAGCTGGGTCGTCATCAATAACGAGAATTTGTTTCATGGTCAATGAGGTACTACAACAGGGAGATTGCAGATGCACTGGGTCATAACAAAGGCGGCAACTGGATTCAGTCTAGTGTAGTTTACAAAATCGGGTTCACGCGACGAGTTCATCAATGAGAGAACAAGGGTTAAATCCAGACTAGACAAGCTAAACTGGATTTTTCTATAGGGAGTGCGGTGCATTTACAACCATACGTTGATGTCGTTGATTGAAGTGAAAAGGCTTAGAGCAGTTGAAAGACTTTACACAATCTAGCAAGCAATTTCCCTCCGAGCGTAATGCCTTAGACCAAGTTCTGTCATGGTTTGACCAGCTAGAACGACCCTCTATTCCGAGAAAAGTCTGGATCCAGTGCCAATTAGCTCTGGCTGAAGGATTTACCAACGCTGTTCGTCATGCTCATAAAGAGCTTTTAGAAAGTGTTCCTATTGATATCGAAGTTACTCTATTTTCTCAGTCTCTGGAAATGCGAATTTGGGATCATGGGCCCCCTTTTGACTTAGAACATCGGCTCCAGAATCTAGAGCGAGGGGTAGACGAGCTAGCTGGAGGAGGGCGTGGCATCGCTATTATGGCAAAAATTGCGGACAAGCTCAGTTACACTCGCACGGATGATAATCGTAACTGTCTGCTGATTGTGAAATCCTATCAGGATTTAGAAAGCTAAAATTGGTGAGTTTGCCGCTAATTGTTACGGGATTACTGTTTCTAGAACGTAATTCCTTTGTTCAGAGATAGAAGAAGGAAAATTTCCCTTCTTCATAGTGGAATAGAAGCGGGTAAAGCGAGTTTAAACGGGTTGAGCGCGACTCACCGATCGCTGACCCTTGACAACTACTGGAACGCCGCCAGAAGGAACAATAGTAATTCCTCGGCGTACTGGTCGCACAGGACGTTCTTGAGCGAGCGCCAGGTGCAAATTTGACACGATCGTGGCTAGCACTAATTTCATCTCAAACAGGGAAAACGCTGTGCCAATACAACCTCGATAACCCCCACCAAAAGGCAAATACTCATAGGGCGAAAATTTGCGATCGAGAAAGCGTTCTGGCATGAACTGCTCAGGTTTGGGAAAAACCTCTGCACGTCGGTGAGCCAGATAAATACAAGGAATCAAGATTGTACCTACCTCCAAGTGGTAGCCTGCTAATTGCAGTGGCTCCTTGGTCAGGCGAGGCGTACAAATTAAAGCAATGGGCGTAACCCTTAGAGTTTCAGAACAGACAGCGCTGAGATAGGGAAGTTGAGCGATCGCTTCGGGTTCTGTATCATCGTCTAAGCTATCGAGTTCCCCGTGCAGCTTCTCCATCACTAAGGGTAAAGAGTAAATCCAGTGAAAAGCCCAAGTCAGAGCTGCTGCTGTTGTTTCGTAACCGAGTAGCAGGAGAGAAACCAGCTGATCGCGTAACTCAACATCGTTCATCTGCTGACCGTTCTCATCCCGCGCTGACATCAGCATTGAGAGGATATCGGTACGAGACTCATAGTTGTGTAAGCGACGTTCCGCAATTTCAGCATAAATCAGAGAATCAATCACAGCACGACGCCGCAGAAACGCCCCCCAAGGACTCCATGCTCCTAAATCTTGTTGCAGGGGCGGGAAGAAAAACAAACTAGAGTAGAACGGAGTGGTAACGTCCTCTAGAAGAGAACTGAGCAGTTTTTCCAGCTGCTGATAGCGCGGTCCAGGTTCCATGCCGAATACAACCCGTAAGATAATCTGAAGGGTAATTTCTGGCATCACCTTCTGGATCGAGAAGGACGAACCTGTTGACCATGAGGCGATCGCTTGCTGGGTAATCTCGCAAATGACGCGACCGTAGCTTCTCATGCGATCGCCATGAAACGGAGGCATCATCAAATGACGCTGGCGTTGATGCTTTTGCCCTTCCTGTAAAATGAGCGATCGCTCCCCCATCAGCGGCTCAAATACATGAGTCGCTTTGCGGAAGTCCAACTTGGAGGACGGTATGGCAAAAATCTCTTGAATCGCCTGAGGCTGACTGAAAAACACCACAGGTGGAGAATTTACACCCAGTACCCGTAATGTAAAAGGGTCTCCGTAGCGTTGGACGCAAGAGTCCAAAAATTCAGTCGGTCGAGCAATTAATTGGAGTGTCTGTAGTAAAGACGGTGTGCGAGGGCCATCAGGCAGTTTCATGAGCTGTTGTTAAGATTTGTAGCCAAGATGCTCTAATCAGCATACCGACTCGCACACCTCTTTGTGCCTCGGTTTAAACCGAGCTTGCAACAGCTTTGCGCGATCGCTCTTGCTTCTGACGCTGCCCCGTCACAACCATTCGGATACTACCCGCAGGCGCAGTCACCAAACCACGGCGTACAGGTCGCACCTCACGATTATCTGCTAGCTTCAGTTCAAGTGTGGACAATATCTTCGCGAGTGCCACTTTCATTTCAAATTGAGCGAATGCAGCCCCAATGCAGCGCCGACTACCATTGCCGAAGGGTACAAACTCATAGGGAGAAAATTGGCGTTCCAAAAAGCGCTCTGGCTTAAACGTTTCCGGTTCGGGGTATAAGTCTTCCCGACGGTGCATCAGATAGATTGAGCCAATTACTACTGTTTCCGGCTCTAGCTCGTAGCCCATCAACGATACGGGAACTTTCACCACTCGTGGGAAGGTCAGCATCCCAACTGGGTAAATTCGCAGCGCTTCCGAGCAAACGGCATTGAGGTAGGGCAGTCGGAAAATAACGCTGGGGTCTAAATTATCGCCCAAGCTATCCAGTTCCTCTAGCAGCTTCTCGCGTACTGATGGCAGCTTGTGAATCCAGTACAATGCCCAAGCCAAAGCCGTCGCCGTAGTTTCGTGACCAGCCACCAAAAGGGTCATCAATTCATCATGTAGCTCGACATCGGTCATGGGTTCACCCGCTTCATCGCGAGCAGACATCAGCATGCTTAGGATATCTGTGCGAGAGGAGTCCGCTTGCGCTCGACGTTCCTGAATTTCCTCGTAGAGGAGTTGGTCAATTTGCTGCTGACGACGTAGAAAGTTTCCCCAAGGACTCAGTGGGCCTAAGTCCCGTTGTAGAACGGGAAAATACAGTAAGGCAGCACTCAAGGGAGAACTCATCCCATCGAGCATGGAGCTGAGCAATTGTTCCAACTGTTGACCGCGTGGACTTTCATCTAGACCAAATACGGTCTTCAAGATTACTCGCAACGTGATGGCTTGCGTGGAAGAGCGAACGCACAACGGCTGACCAGATTTCCACTGCGCCATGACTTGCTCGGTAATCTCCTCAATTAAATGACCATAAGTCCGCATCCGTTCTCCGTGAAACGGCGGCAGTAACAGCTGACGCTGACGCTGGTGTCGTGCGCCACTCTCTGTGATGACCGAGTGTTTCCCCACTAAGGGTTCAAAAATTTTATTAAATTCACCTGGAGCATCAAAGTGCGTAGAATCATTCAGAATCTCCTGTAGTGCTTGGGGGTTGCTCACAAATACAACAGGACGAAAGTTCTCGCCTATATTGATTGTGAAAAGGTCGCCATAGCGTCTGGCACAGGCTTCCATCAGTGGCATGGGGCGAGCAATCCACTGAAGCATTTGCACGAAGGGTAAGGTCGATGGGCTAGGAGGTAATGTCATAATGCAATTCCTAATTCAAAAGGGAGAAACTTAACGGTGACAAGCTTCTTGGCTAATTCTTAGGTTTCAATTAAATGCACAGACAACGAAGCTAAGTGTTCAGCCGGTAGTCGAGTAGAAATTACCTACCATCAAAGTATGAACGATTCTTTAACAGTGAGCAGTGAACAGTTGGTTAGGAACTCACGCATGGCGTGGGAGTAAGAATCTCCATCAGAGCAAGAGACGGTATTGGTTCGATCAATCTAATCCATAAGATATTTCATTGCCATTAAATCTCCATCTAACCTACTAGCCAGCGCTCTTTCTCGGCAGGTCAGACTGTACGATCTACCTAACTGGATGAATTGAAGCCAGCCCTTTTAGGGACGCTGTTAATTGAAGAGGTTCTCAGATTATGACCGTTGCCACTCAAGCCCCTAGCTTTTGCGAGGGGATTCAATATTTTGGGGAAGCACTACCCGGTTTCGAGCAGTTGGGGAAGGAAAGTGCGATCGCGCAAGGCAGAAAAGCGATCGCGGATACCAACGATGCCAAAGCTATATTTCAAACCCTACTAGCGGCTGATGCCCTGCGCTACCTGACGCTACAAATCACTGGCTCTAAAGCCTCCGGACATCCTGGCGGCTTTGCTAGTCAAGCGGAAGCCTATGCGGCTCTAGTCATGCTGGGTTACAAAAATATCATCACGGAAGTCGGGCATCATGCCCCCGGTTTCTACAGTGCGATGTTCCTCGATCGCTCGTTAGAGGATATGGGGATTTATACCGTGCAGCAATTACGCGATCGCTTTCGGGAAAAACACGGCCTTTTAGGTCACTTATCCGGTTATATTCCCGGCATTCTTGCACCCGCTGGCCCATTGGGACAAGGGCAACACTTTGCCATGGCAGCGGCACTCCTGCACCGGGACAAGCTGTTCCCCTTCACCCTCGGCGATGGCGGGATGGGCGAACCCTACCCGATGAGTAGTATGGCGCATTTCCACACCGCTTATCCCGACGCGACCAACTTCCTGCCAGTCCTGGTGTGGAACGGCTACAGCCAGGAACACCACAGCATGGTGTCTACCAAATCCAACGAGGAGATGGTGGCGTACTGGCGCGGCAACGGGTTTGAAGAAATTGTTTTAGTCGATGCTAAAGACTTTGACGACCAAAATCAGCCAGGGGATTACGTGGATAGCACGGCTTTCTCTCTAGAGAAGCGGCTGGAATTCACTAAAGCGGTATTAGCGGGTGTAGATAAAGCGGCGAAATCTGCCCTCAGCGGTAAGCTGACGGTGTTTATCATCAAACAGCTCAAAGGGGCTGGGGTACACGCACGAGGAGCAAAATCTCACAACCTCTATCCTAAAGACACGCTCACGAGTCCCCATATTATGGAGGCGTTGAAAACGCGGGCGTTGCCTCTGGAAGCATGGGAGTTGGTGCGAACCAATTGCGAACGGGCAGGCGGTGGCCCGGCGGCGAAAACGGTGGTGACGGAATTTGAGTTACCCTTGCCGAACTTAAGTGAATTGCCCTTGGAAGAGTTTCCAGTCGGGGGCGAACCCAAAGTTTCCACGACGGCGATGGGGCGTTTGGTGGCTAAGGTGGGAGAATGCGATCGCAATTTCCTCGTGACTAACGCCGATGGCAACGAAGCGTCTGGGATTGCCAACATCAACCAAGCCCTCAAAATTATCCACCCCACACCCGACAATCTCTACAACCAAGCGCCTAACGGTCAAGTTTACGAACCGCTGAGTGAAGATGCCTGTGCTGGCTTAGCTGTCGGCTTATCCCTGATGGGTAGCCGTAGCTTGTGGTGTTCCTACGAATCCTTTGCCATCAACGGTTTACCCGTTTGGCAAACCGTGACGCAAGCCATGGCCGAGTTGCGCCGTCCTACTCCTTCAACCATTACCCTATACACCGCCGGGGCATTAGAGCAAGGGCGCAACGGATGGACTCACCAGCGTCCGGAAGTTGAGGCGTATTTTGCGGCGATGATGCGGAATGGCAATGTCTTCCCCCTGTTCCCTCCCGATGCAAATAGCATTCAATCCTGTTACGACTGGGCGCTGACAACGAAGAATAAGGGGATTGTAATTACCGCCAGCAAATCACCCTTGCCCATTCGCACGACGTTTGAACAAACGCGCCAAGGCTTGCAAAATGGGGCGGTGTTGTTGGAAGAAGTGCCAGGGGACAAGACGATTGTGTTTGCCGTAATTGGCGACATGACGCTGATTCCCGTGTTTGAAGCCGCTGCTTACCTGGAAACCGAAGGACTGGGCGTGCGAATTGTCTCGGTGATTAATCCTCGCCGGTTGTACCGTCCCCACGATGTTGCTTGGGATACCTGTTCTGAACCCGATGGCGGATTCTTGGATGATGCAGGGTTTGCTCAGTTGTTCAATGGCGATGCGTTGATTGGGGTAACGGGCGGTGCTTCTGCCATGCTGGAACCCATCATGCTGCGGAGTAATTGCAAGCGGGATACCTTCGCTTGGAAGCGGGGAGAAACGACGGCAAGTGCTGGAGAATTGATGGCGTTTAATGGGATAACTGCTGAGTCGCTAACGAAACGTGCGATCGAGTTAGTGCATTAAGCTGAATGTAATGCCCCTGCCTGGTTTCGGCTGGGTGGGGGATAGTCATCAGACAGTAGGAGTGCTACACCTATGACGACGCAATCTGTAGAAGAAATTATCTCAGTTAAAGAACAACGATTTGTCTTACCGGGTCGTCAAAGTTGGCAGCAATTCAAGGCGATTCAAGCCTTAATGGCAGAGGTGCCAGGTGTGCGAGTATCTTATCTTGATGGGTGTGTGGAGCTGATGACGATTGGCGAAGAACATGAAATTATTAAAACTATTATTGGTTTGTTGCTAGGACTCTACTTTTTAGAAAAGCGAATTGAGTTTATTCCTGTAGGCAGTGCAACTCGCGAGTCAGAAGTTAAAGGGACTTCGTTTGAGCCAGACCAGTCCTATTACATCGGAGAAAGAAAGGATCATCCCGATCTTGCCATTGAAGTAGCTTTTACTAGTGGCGATACTAAAAAGCTAGAACGATATAAGCGATTTAAAATTGCTGAGGTTTGGTTTTGGGAAAATAACAAGCTTTCTCTCTATCATTTTCATGGAGAAGACTATGAACCTATTTCTCGTAGCGAGTTTCTGCCAGATTTAGATTTAGATTTGCTTGTACGCTGTGTGCTGATGCCTTCCCATCTTGAGGCGATGACAGAGTTTCTCTCTGGCATTCGACAGTAAGGAAGATAGATGAGTATTAATATTATCTGCTAAGGACATCATCAACTCCGCATGATGACGCACGGATTGGAGCGACGAGAGGTGCTTCTGCGATGCTGAAACCTATAATTCTGTGGAGCAGCTGCAAGTGAAATACGTTTGCTTGGAAGCGGCGAGAACTACTGCCAATATTTAGATATTATTACACCAACAACAAGCACATCTAACTAGCCTCAGAATCCTTTGCTTATGGTTCCTGCTACCCTCAAAAATAATCCTCTATTTGATGAGGTATTAGGATGCATGGAAGCCTAAGCAAGCGATCGTGTCAGAGTTTATAGGCATAATGGAGGTAGAAGTAATCTTGAAGCAAGATAGAGGTATGTATGGAGAATTCTCAAGTAGATCCAACTCAACCTATTAGTCTTCTCACAGTAGCCGACTTAGAAGCGCTACTTACAAAAGTAGTTCAAAA
>DATNPC010000117.1:0-6184 GCA_036703375.1 Allocoleopsis sp. | reverse complement strand
ATATAGGTAAAAATCTGCTCAAGTCCTGTCAGATAAAGTTTATCTAGCACTCGACCCAAACGGTCATCATTTAAGTGTTCGGGTTTGATTCCTTCCCCAATTAAATGTTCTGTTGCTTTGCCTGAAAAGAATTTTGAAAACAGATACAGGGGTGATGAGACTAGCCCTAATCCGTTGAGAATCATTGCCTTAACAGCGTGACCTGGACTGACTATCTCACCCGGTTGTTCACCAACTAGCTGATTTATTTGTTTGACTATCCCTATCTCATCAATTATTCCTGCTACTAAGCCGAGATGATCGAGATTCTCTACTTGAATCTCTAGATTTGCACTCATCAGACCAAAGACCCTTGAGTTGATTACCCTACACTTAGTTGAAAATTATTCCATCTTTTGAGCCACAAGGATGAAGCAATTGTTATGTCAGACCAGCTGTGTTTCCCGGACGATTCGTTAAGTATTTATACTTAACAGCTCTGGGTAGCGCTCACTTCTGGCTAGTTGCTGCTCATGTGACAGTTGAGGGTGCGGAATGTGGGTTTGGAAAGAGATCTACGGCAGTATGCCTACTGCTGCGTCTGCCGCCGCGTCTGCTTCAGCAGTTAATCCAGCATTTGCTAACCAGGAAGACAACGTTCGCAAGCTGCCGGCAATCCCAGTAACCTCTGCACCAGCCGCAGCCGCTTGTCGGTATACCTGAATTGCCTCCAGCGCAGGTGCTGAAACCTCATTGATTTGTTGAGAATCAATCAACCACAGTACCAACGTTGATAAATTTCCTGCCAGTAAAGTCAGGTAGGCTGATTGTTCTGTAGCCGGGGGTTGAAATCCCCGCAATACATCCACAGCAGCCTGTGCTGCACTCACTGCTTCAGCGGTCAATCTAGCATTTGCTAACCAAGATGACAAAGTTTGCAAGTCGTGAGCAATTCCAGTAGTCTCTGCACCAGCCGCAACCGCTTGTCGATACACCTGAATTGCCTCCAGTGCAGGAGCTGAAACCTCGTTGATTTGTTGAGTCTGAAGCAACTGTAGTACCAGAGTTCGCAAACTCTGTGCCAGCAGAGCTAGGTAGCTGACCTGTTCTGAGGCTGGAGGTTGAATCCCTCGTAGCACATCCACAGCAGCTTGTGCTGCACTCAATGAGTCAGCCGCTAATCCAGCATGTGCCAACAAAGAAGATAATCGTATCAAGCTGGTCGCAATTCCAGTGACTTCTGAACCAGCCACAGCCGCTTGTCGGTACACCTGAATTGCCCCTAGCGCAGGGGCTGAAACTTCGTTGACACGTTGCGCTTCAATCAATCGCAGTACCAGAGTCCTTAAACTCTCTGCCAGCAAAGTCATGAAGCTGAGTTGTTCTGAGGCTGGCGGTTGGAATCCTTGTAGCACATCCACAGCAGCCTGCACTGACATAATTGCATCAGCCTGCTTCCCTTCGTTGACTAACTGCTGAGATAAGGAAAGCAGTTGCTGAGCAACCTGTTGCAGTGCCTGAGAACGTTCAATCCAGGGCTTGGGACAGGCGAGATCGTTATCCAACCTAATGGGATTGAGAGGGTTACTGAAGTCGAGGACAAGGGGAGTATTACATTCGGGATCTGGGTATCGAATCTCAATGAAGCCATCATGTCCACGCGATCTTAGATAGGGTCCGTCCACCAAGGGAAGTGACGTGAAATCAACAACAGCATTTTCCTCATCAGTAGGGATTACTCTTGCCCGATACTTTTCCCCTGCCTGCATGAGCCAGAATGTGAAGCGATGGTTATCCGCCGAGTGAAAGTTATGGATTCCGCCGTAATCAAGTATTTGCGGAAGATTTCCATTACGCTCTAGGGTAAGGTTCTTGAACTCCTCGAAGCCTAAGGGGACACCATTAACTTTGGTGTCTGCCTCCATTGCATACAGAAAACCTAAGTTGTCCGGAACCGGGTCAAGGAGTTCTGGTGTTGCAACGGGTGTTCGGTAGAGTGCTACATAGAAACCGAGAGGATTGGATTCCGGTATGTCGCGATTGAGATTAAGAAACAACCAGTTCCCTTCCCAAGCAGTTCCAGAGAGCGCCAGCCACATGTCGGGTACACAAAGATTGGCACCACAGGCGAAACCTTTGTGCACTCCAGTGTTTACGGCTTCACCCCGGATTGTATCGGGATCTTCCGGTTCATCTGCATAAGGATCGTTAAAGGGATCTGGATATGGATCGAAGCGGATGAGATCCTTGAAAGTCACGTCGGCTCGGGTAGGCAGCAGTGTTGTTGCTTGTTCTCTAGATGTCTGTTCCCAAGCCTGTACAAAAAAATCTATATTGTCATAGCCATAACCGCTGTTGAGGAACATTCCACCAGCCGTCACTACAAACGATGGAGATTTAAAGTAGATCTCTACTCCGCCATCAGGAACATCAGGTGATTCATGAAGCTGGGGACGTATCCCATGATAAAAACGGTGCTGGGCTGGAGGGTATTGCGTCATCGCAAGGATATATGCTGCGGTGGGTGGTCGGTAAGCAGCTAAGCCAGCTATCAAAGCATTGAATGTCAAACTATCAAAAAACCAAGTCGTTGGCTTGCCATCAAGATCTGTCGAACCAACGTAAACGCTGAAGAAGCCAGTGAGCTGATCAACCCATCCGCCTAGCAAGTCATTATTGGCATTATCCGGGTGGTTTATCCTATGTTGGATTCGTCGGAACGGGGCAATCCTGCGCTGCCTGCTGCTGGAGACAGCAAACTTGACCATTGTATAGTCCAATATAATCTGTGCAGCGGTCTTAATTTTTTCGTCTCCGAACTCGTGGAGATTGAGCAGAGCATGGATTGAGAGCCGTTGGTATGGTCGAGAATTGAACTCTAAGAAGTCATGTTTGGAGATTGTCTGCATGAAGCCGAGCAGCCAGTCTCTTAGACCATTAGTCACGTTGTTGTATTTCTGGTCGCCAGTCCGCTCGAGCTGGAGTTGGTTGACCAAATACCGGGTGCTTTCAATCATCAACAAGTGGTTCTCAGTTTCCGGAACTAAGGGAATTAGAAATCCCGGACCGTATTCTTCGGTACTTAGGCTATGTCCTCCAAACAGATTGTTGGGCACTAATTCCCTAAGTATGAAATTGATAATTTCGTCAGTTAGCAACTCCCGGTAGCGGTACAAAATAACCATGATTCCTTTAAGGCACATATCATAGTCCTTTTTGGTACCAACTTTTCCGCGAACCATTTGTCTTATTGCTATTGGGACAAGGATGCGGCTCGGCAATTCCCCAGGATTACAGTAGTTGGTATCTTTAGAAATTAAATGCAGATGCGCGATCAGCCTGATAGTGTCATTTTCTGAGCTACCTTTCTCCTCATCAATGGCTTCTCCAGATGGACGGAATTTGTCGAATGTCACGTTCAATGGTCTAGTAACAGCGTAGTGTCTAGCGATGACATTTGCTCGAGCCTTATCCGTAGCGAATGCAAATGCATGAGCTGGAGTACCGTCAAGAGTAGGCGGATTGAGAGGGGCATCAAAGATTGGTGTGAACCACAATTGAACCTCTGGAGTATTTCCGAAGTCTCGAAAATCCTCAGGGGGAGTAAATGGAGACGATGTAATGGTGGGATAGATTACGAACGTGTAAAACGCGACTTCGTAGAGTTCATCAAGGCGAAACAGACCACTACCTATACTTGGTCGTGCCCACTCCGACATGAAAAAAGGTTGATATATTCCTTGCTTTTCCTGGTTGTTGAATGTGTAAACGATCCGGAACGCATTATAAGCTGTGTCAGTCCCTCCCCAGTTCACCTCTATAGCTCTGCCCCGCTGATAAACAGCAACAACCATTCGTGCACCGAACCTGGGAGCAGTTGAGATCATTCCGTGTTCAAACTTCTGAAAGTGGCTACCTTCCACGGGAGCAATGACTTCTTGCGTAATTGGTTTTCCAAGCGGACCGGATAATGCACCGAGTTCGTGCCAGCGCTCCGCTATGACGCCGTTTACCTCGAAGTCCCCAGGATGAAGGGGTTCAATAGATGGATGAAGTTCCACTTTCACAGGGATGGTAAAGCCCTGCTCGCACTCATCTGCTCCAATGGTAGGGCTGTGACAACCCTTGACAGTAAACGCGTATTCACCGAATCCCTGAAGCCGTGTCCAGATATGAGTAGTTCCGCGCAGTTGCGTCGCTGCATGTCCTTGTCCAATGCCGTTATAGCTAATGTCATAGCGGAAGTAATCGTAATCGAACCCAGTTTTCTCCCATTCAAAGCAGGCTTCGTTCCGTAGCTGATAAACGCTGACAACCATATCCTGGTCTTGAGACCAAGCAATCTCCCCGCGCTCAAATCGTTGACGGCGACCATTACGCCCTGGTACATCTTCTTCCGGTCCCAACGGGAGCCCAAAAGCTCCTTTGGCAGCTCCCCATGCACGCCACCGAGTTCCAATTCTTCCATCTACAGCAAAAGACATGATGGTTGCTCTCCTTACCGATGTGTGCTTTGCGTAAGAGTTGAACTTTCCGATAGCTGCAAAAGACGAGTGCAAGGTCTTTGCGCGGAGCCAGCTAACTATTATTAGACTGAAAATTTCTGCCTAAGATCCCATAGTGGGTAGATAGGCAGAATGATTCGGCATAACACCAAAAATTTAATACTTAACTTATGCAGATTATTTCTGTAGGTAAGTACACTAATACACAACCTAACTCAGATGTCAATACTCAGCCAAGGGTAGGCAGAATCGAAACGTGCTGCCCTGCCCCAACTCACTTTTTATCTCAATTCGACCAGATTGAGCTTCCACTAATCGCTTGACAAGAGCCAAACAATTCCTGACCTATCCTGTCGTATCTCTCGCGATCGCTCTGAACGCCAAAAGCGATCGAACACACGCGCTAAATCCTCAACAGCAATCCTATTCAGGACTAGACAGCAGATTTCTAGCATAATTACGATGTACACAGGGAAAAGACAAAATTCCTTAAGGTTGTTTTAATGACTGCCTATGCTATCGAAGTAACCGACTTGGCGGTTGAAGAGGTGAGTCGAGCAGGTAAATTTTGTCCAAGTAGAACCGATTTTCCCTTGAAGTGCCACATTTCACCCACTTTGTCAATGCGTAAGTCCTAACTTCTTGCAGATAATGCGCTTCTAGCAGGATGATTCCGGGCAAGCTTGGGCGCAGTACACTCCAAGTGAAGGTCGTGAAAGCTGGACTTGGGAAGGAGGGGAAATGGAAAGCGAGCCGGTTGCACACAGCCTGATTCCAAGGGCGGCGGCTCCGGGGTATGGTGGTAGAAAACAGGAGGGGGAGAGTCCTATGGTAACGACAGTAGCACCCGCCGAACAGCGAATCGTACTCCAAAACATCAGTTGGCAAACGTTTAAAGCCATGTTGTCTGAGATGGGGTCTGAGCGTGGAACCCGCCTAGCCTATTGTGAAGGAACAGTGGAAATTATGTCCCCACTAATGCCCCATGAGAACTCCAACAGGCTGATTGAAGGCTTTGTTGTTGCACTTTGTGAAGAGTTGGGTTTAGAGATTAAACGGGCTGGTTCACTGACACTGACGCGAGATGACTTACAACGTGGTGGTGAACCCGACAGCAGCTACTACATCCAGAACGAATCGCTAGTTAGAGACAAAGAAGACATTGACCTAGAATCTGACCCACCCCCAGATTTGGTGTTGGAGGTGGAATACTCCAGGTCTAAGATCAATAAGCTTGAGCTTTATGCGTCGATGGGAATTCCGGAATTCTGGCGTTACAACGGCAGAGTGCTGCGAATCTACTCTCTTGAAGAGGAGCAATATGTAGAGTGCAGCACTAGCACTACCTTTACACCTGTGAGAGTGAATGAGATTCCTAGATTTATTACCCAGAGCAGGAAGATTGGGGAAATAGCTTCTACCCGTGCGTTCCGCGCTTGGGTCAGACAGCAAATCCAGCCGCAGCAGCAATGATCTTATCCCAATCTAGATAATCTCCGGTTAAGGCAATGGTGTAGAAGATTTGGGAGTTAGTGACGGCTGAATCATTCTAATAAAATTCAGGGTTTGTTGATAGCTTGCTATATTCCCCTGGTCGCGAAACAGATGTGCGGCTTGCTGTAAGTCAGCGATCGCATCCTTAGAGTCTCCCAGTCGATAGCGCATAACTCCTCGGTTGTTGTAGGCTTCAGCAAACGTGG
>DATNPC010000116.1:0-3732 GCA_036703375.1 Allocoleopsis sp. | reverse complement strand
ATGAGCCACCTCTACCGTGACATGTTGCTTCATCAGTTCCAGCGACAGTTCTTCGGGTTCAGGTGATGCTGCTGCGGTGCCTCGACTGCTGCCAGCTACCTCCTCATCTTCTTCTAAATTCATCACCACCAACTTAGCGGCCGTTAAGGTCGAAAGCGTTCTGTCTACCAATTCAGCTGGATATTTTTTCACCACTAGGTCGGATTTGAACACCCGTCGCCGAGTATCTTCCGTCCCTTCACCTAACTGCGTCAGCGAGAGAAAAATCCAGCGAGCGCATGCTTTGGCTTGAGGGTCTAAACCGTCATAAGCTGCTTGTGCCTTGCGTTCCAGTGCGCCTTGAATTCCACCAACTTGCTGTTGATACGCCTGTAACGTTAATTCCCCGCTAGAGCGATAGTCCCACAACTGTTCTAAAACAAATTCCAGCAAGGGCAAATCGCCCGGTGAGCTATCCAACTCCTTCAACAGCACCTCAACCAAGTCAGGAGCGACTTTTAAACCCACTTGTTCGGCTGGATTAACGATCGTGCGGCGATAGTCATCACTCGTCAGTCGCGGCGGCACCAATACATTCGATTGTTGCAACAGGGTAGCTAGTGCCGAGATTTCCAGGCAAGACGCGATAAAATCCGCCCGCAACGTCACGATCAATTTAAACTTATCGGGAGCATACTCCACTGCCCCGAGCAAAAGTTCTAAAAAGCGCTGTCGATCTTCGCTGGGGGCAAGAGTAAACAGTTCCTCAAACTGATCGACAACTAAAACAACCATCGGTTCCGGCCGACTGCGTATCCAGTAAACGAATCCCTCGACTCCTTGATAGAGCATTCCTTCGAGGACGAGAGGGGTTGGGAGGGCTGGGGAAGCTGGGGGAGTTGGGGAAGATTTTTCTGGTGAGATGCCGGTTAAAACCTCTTCTCCATCATCCTGTGTTACTTTTCTTCCCCTGCTGTCTTCTCCTAGCCGTCGCGATAACGCTTCAAGCGGACGCGCTCCGGGTGTGAGTTTGCGAATCCACCACTTTTCGCTACCCGGTAGCTGTTTGCCGCGCCGCAGTTGAGCCATAAGTCCAGCCTGTACAACCGACGACTTCCCGCTACCCGATGCTCCCACTACCGCGAGGAATGACTGGTGAGCGACTTGGCTAATCAGTTGCTGAGTTAAGGTTTCCCGTCCGTAGAAGTATTGGCTATCATCTTCCCCAAACGACCTTAATCCGCGATACGGGCAAAGCCCTAAATCGAAATTCTCTGCTTTTTCGACGCTCTGCGAACCCGTTGTTCCAGGTAAGACTTCCATCACGCCTCGCGCGCCGGATAGCCAGATATGGAGTGGAACAGCGCCAGCTAGGGAAACCTGCAATTGAGTAATCCACCCCGCGACGGATAAGCCTGCTGGCTGTGGAGCGGATATCAGGGTATCGAGTATCGCGTGAGCGAATTGTTCGGAGTTGTTGTTAGGTGACGCCGCCGCAATGATACACTGTCCGCGATCGGGATCGAGTTGCAAGTCTTCTAGCCAATCCTGTAAGGACGCATCCTGCTCTCTTGTGACAGGACAATCCAAGATGACAATTTGTTGGGCAACTGGGGAATGGCGTAACTGTTGCCTTAACCAAGAACGAGACAGAGCGATATCCTCTCCCAGTAATAACACCGCATCTGCTGCTTCGGTTTCCTCAAGCTGTCCGCGCAAATATAACAAGGCCGTTGCGGGTTCTTCACTCTCATGTCGCTGTTCTACACGCAGCGATTCACCTTGGGAAACACGTTCTAAACGCAAACATTTTTGAATAGCTTGCCGTACATCTCGTACCGTTGTTTTTTCCGATCGCGGCCAATACTCTAGCTCAAACTTACCAGCACTACCTAATACTTTGCTCAAGGATAGTGTAACCTGACTGCTCGTGAGTCCTTCGACAACCAGTGCCGTTCTAGAATTACGCGATCGCGTTCCAGCAACTCTCGCTCCCAAAATCAGTTCTCCCACTCCCTCCACAATCCGCTTGGGCGTTTGTAAGGGATATTCTGAGTATAGCCCTAGTTCTCCTCGGTGCCGTTTCTGCTGATTAATCAGCCGTAATTGTTGGTTGGTTTTATCGATATATTGCAGCGTTTGGTGATAAACGTATCGATACAGTCCATCGGCATCGATCGCACCTTGGGAGTCTGCGGCTTCACCCCGCAACCCGCGCATCAAGTAGTACGTAAAAACGCCATGTCCTAATTCGGGAAACTCCCAAGATTGCTGTCCGCGATCGCAAGACAGTAAAGCATAAAATCCCTTACTTTTAGCCGCACGTTGCTGTAAGACTTCTACTAATTGAGGCGTGGGATTGAGTAGCGGTTCTACCTTAGGTTCTTGGGTTGCTCCCCTCAAAGTCATCCCACCGCTATGACAAGCATCTAACCAAACTAATTGCTGGTGTGCGGCACAATTTCCCAACAGCTGTAACAGTTCCTGTACCCTTAAACCCGTTTCAAGGAGGTTGTCTTTTTGTGTATCTGCCAAACACAAAACCGCTTGCTCCGTGTTAGGTTCTAGCATCCCATGTCCGGAGAAATAGATCAGAACGGTATCTTGAGGTCTAGCAGCAGTAGAAATTTGCTTTAAACTGGCACGAACGGTGGCTAAGTTCGGAGGTTGAGAAGCAAAATCGTGGTGAATTTTTACCTGTTTTTGGGCAAATTCTT
Organism: Allocoleopsis sp.; assembly: GCA_036703375.1. Classification (GTDB taxonomy): domain Bacteria; phylum Cyanobacteriota; class Cyanobacteriia; order Cyanobacteriales; family Coleofasciculaceae; genus DATNPC01. Next base: position 1,036 of record DATNPC010000116.1, on the reverse strand, counting down.
GCGTTGCTTCAACTAAGGCATCTGCTAACCCCTGACAATCCACTGATGAGTAGCGTAAGGAAGGCAGGCATTCGTCTTGATAGCGGTTGACTCCCACCAGCAACAGCCAAAGTTTTGCTGGCCCTGTTTCCGAGGGATGAGTGGAGCGACTAGTAGCAATACCGACGGGAGGCATCTTCTAATACCATTTTTATTTAAAGTTGCAACAAATCGGATGACGGGGAGATGGGGAGACGGGGAGACGGGGAGACGGGGAGACGGGGAGTGAGGAAATTGGTGTAACCCTAACTTGTCATTAACTTTAGACCATTTAGGGATTGACTCAATTCACCTCTTGTAGATGAGATGGAGCTTGTGACGTTGCTTCTTGCTCAAGACGTGACAAAGCGTAGCTGAGGAGAAGACGCTGCTCGATGTTGGATTTCGCACTAGGGCAAGGTTCTATTCCTTCTAACCAACTCTTGGGACAAGCACCACCACAAACTGGCAGCATCCGGCAGGTAGAACAAGGATATTTTCCTTGACGAATTCGTTCGTTAAAGTTGCCCAAGCGATCGCGTTTTCCGGGCATCGTTTCACCCGAAAGGCGATCGATTGCATATTCATTCGGTGTACCGTAAGTCGGGACATAGGATACCTCTGTGCAATTGAAGATGTTGCCATAAGCATCCACTAGCTCGGCATTGGGTTCAACCGCCATGCAGACAATTGGTTTTAGACGTGGCATGAGTCCAGGATGAAATCCTAGCTCGATCATTTCGCCCAACCAGGTAATTTCCCAAGCCGCAAATTCCTCTTTGGAGAGAGAACGAGTGTGAGCATCGTTTCCCCAAGAATGAATCGGTGCGAGATAAAAAACAATCCGCTCTTGTAACCCTTCCTCTGCCAATTTTTGTAGCAGCAAGGACACCGATTGATAATTTTGGCGATCGACATTGCAGCGGATACTGATTTGAACGTCCAAGTCTTGGCGACGTGCTAATGCAGCCAGATTCGTAAAGATTTTATCGAAGGTTGGCAAGCCATTTTTCTGCAT
>DATNPC010000115.1:0-8085 GCA_036703375.1 Allocoleopsis sp. | reverse complement strand
GCCTTAACTAAGCAATATTATCTAGAAACTGGGTGGTTTTGGCTACTTTTGACTACTGAGAAAACTTTTTGTTTAGGTGTCATTTTTTACACTGATTATTCCGCCCTACGGGTTTATCCTGACTGGTGCAAGATCTGAGTTAAAGCAAAAGTTGGGGCTGGGGTAGAGTCACTGAATTTATTAGGGTTGCATAGCACTTGGTAGTTACTAACGAAAACGTTTTCGTTTTTACACTGCCCAAGCCATTTTGCCCCACACCTCTCGCCGGGATACCTTCTTCTTCTTGTCCGTCCGTAGGGCTTCTATCTCTGAAGCTTTGAGCCAGGAAGTATCAATGTCGGCAGCGGCGGGAGGTTCATCTTCCAAGCTGAGGGTGTTGGAACTGTAGAGCCACTCTTCTGTTTCTGTATCTATAGTGGTAGTGGTGCGAGGTTCCCCCATCGGGGGAACTCCCGGTTAGCGTTGTACCTAGCATGCGCGTAGCGCGTAGCGGCACGAAGTGCAACGCCCGCTCCACAAGATTGGGCAACTTATTGTTTGGAAATCTCTTAGCGCGAACCCGTCACCACCATCCGCACGCCTCCAGAGGGAGTAAAGGTTATACCACGGCGTATAGATCGAACAGGGCGGTTATCGGCAAGCGCCAGTTTGACCTGGGATAACACGCTCACCAGTACCAGCTTCATTTCCAACAGAGCAAACGCATAGCCGAGACAGCGACGGTTCCCGCCCCCGAATGGGAAATATTCATAAGGGGAAAACTGACGTTCTAAAAAGCGCTCTGGTTTAAAACGCTTGGGTTCTGGGTATAGATCTTCGCGATTGTGGACTAAATAAATACAAGGAGCTAGCAGCGTACCGGCTTCAAATTGATATCCCATCACCTCTAGCGGTGATTTCAACATCCGACTAAAGGTAAACAAAACCACTGGGTGAATGCGTAGCGTTTCACAGCAGACGGCATTGAGATAAGGAAGTCTGCAAATGGTGGTTGGGTCTAGCTCTGAACCGAGTGTATCCAACTCTGTCATGAGCGTTTCATACACCTCTGGTTGCTGGTGAATCCAGTACAACGCCCAGGCTAGAGCTGAGGCAGTGGTTTCGTGTCCTGCAAACAGCAGCGTCATTAACTCATCGCGTAATTCCGTCTCCGTCATCGGTTGACCCTGTTCGTCGCGAGCAGACATCATTAAGCTCAGGATATCTTCACGAGACGAGTCGGGCTGAGCCTGCCGTTCTCGAATTGCAGCGGTTAGCAGCGCGTCAATTTGCTGCTTTTGGCGAAGAAAACGTCCCCACGGACTCCATGGCCCTAAATCTTGTTGGAGAAACTTGAGTAAAAGAAAACTGGAACGCAAAGGAGAGTTAAACGAATCGAGTAGAGAACTCAGAAGTCGCCGAAGTTGCTCGAATCGCTCACCCTCATCAATCCCAAAAACAGCGCGTAAGATGACTCGTAGGGAAATTTCTTGCGTGGATGAACGGACAGAGAAAGATTTGCCCATTGACCACTGAGCGATCGCTTGTTGGGTGATATCACAGATAATTTGGCTATAAGCTCGCATGCGTTCCCCATGAAAGGGGGGCATCAAGAGCTTTCGCCGATGCTGGTGGCTTGACCCATCAAGCTGGATCAGCGAGTATTCTCCGAGTAACGGTCGTAGAATTTTGTTGCTCGTTGCCGCATTAAACAGACTTTGGTCAGCGGTAAACACTTCTTGAATCGCTTGGGGGTGACTCAAAATCACCGCTGGGGGAAATCCGATCGATCTCAGTAGAAAAGTATCACCATAGCGCTCTCGCATGGCTTCCAAATAGTCCATGGGCTGAAATATTCCCTGGATGGTTTGTAACCAAATCGGCATCTGGGGGTCAGCGGGTAGTTTCCTAGCGGTTTTGATCTCGTTTTCTTTGAGTGTTGTCATAATCGATTCGATGATGTCGTGTCCCTAAAAAAGACGGATTCATTGCAGGAAATTTTCTAAACCCCCTGCGCTGACAGTACTGAAGGCATTTGAAGAGTGCGATCGCTTAAAATCATTTTGATTCCATGCTTGGGGCGAAGCGTAAGGAAACAGATTCGATGTTTTTAAATTACTTTGGACAATTAGGCGATCGCTTCACCAACATGGGTGATTCAAGCAGTGAACAGTGAACAGTGAACAGTGAACAGTGACCAGTGACCAGTGACCAGTGACCAGTGACCAGGTAAAGTTTGAAAATCTTACTGTACATAGCTTCCTTGCCTTCTGCCTTCTGCCTTCTGCCCTCTGCCTCCTGCCTTCTTTCCCTAGCCAAACCAAGCAAGCCACAAGGGAAGCACTAGCAACAACCCAAAAAAGGTCATTGCGATCGTGCTAGTGAGCAACTCCCGATCCAAGTTATACACTTCTGCTAAAATCAGCACCGAAAGTCCTGTCGGTGTTCCGGCCATCAGCACCAACACCACGCGAGGATCGCCCGTTATGCCAAAATAAGTCGCGCCCAATCCGACTAAGGCTGGCACAAGGAATACTTTTAATAATGTTGGGATTAGACCTAGTTTTAAACTGCGCCATCCCTGCATCGACTCTAGTCGCAGACCAACGAGCAATAATGCACTGGCAATTACGACCCAGACAGCCTGGTCTAATCCGGATTCGACTGAGGGGGGAAGTTCTATCGAGCGAGTATTAAAGCCAATCAGGAATGTCCATAGACTAGGAACTGTAACTACATCGCGCAGCTGAATCAACCAATGATTTTTAGTTTCACCGCGCCCAAAGTAGCTGGCGATAAAAACAGCAACTCCGTAGGTGCCAATCACATTATTAGTAACGCTATATAAGATAGCCCAGTTATTATTTTCTGCACCGAATAACACTTGGGTCAGCGCTAATCCCACGAAGCCTGTATTGCCTAACATGGCAGCTAGAATAAAACTGCCAAGACTCTCTCGTCCTAGCGAACTATAGTTGGGCAACAAAGTACTCAGACGAAACGCTTTACTCGGTTGAGATTGCGTTGTTGCTTTTTGATGGGTTAACCGTCGCAATGCCCACCAACTCAACAGGGCTAAGCTGATACTCAGGCACAAGATTCCCACGGATACAAACGGAATCAGCTGTCCTCCATCCGATAAATCGGTCTGACGCCCTAACACTAGGAGTTGTAGCGGTACTCCAACCCAGTAAAGTGCAAGGCCGAGCAGTTTGGGAAAACGCTCTGGCATGAATCGCGATACAAGGAATCCTATACCCGGCCAGATGAGCAAAGGGGTGTAGGCATGGAACAGGGAGTCAATCATAGTAGAATTGCACTCTCGTTATCTTGGATTGGGTAGTGTTTAATCGGGAGCTTGTGAGGTTAAAACTGACAGGGAACGCTAACGCACGCGCCAACGCTTCACGCTCTCTCGACCTTGTGAGTTGAGAACGATCAAGGGCAGCGCTTGGCATGGAATTAACAACACAATAGAACTGAGGAGAGTTATCTCTATGCGATCGCGCCTCGCTGAACGCGACCCAAGCGATCGCTCCTCTTCAACCTATGGAGATATTACCAGCAACTAAGGGACTCAAGTCGCGATCGCGAGCGTGAATACCTTTAGCGTGGATTCTCTATCCAGAGACTGACGACCTTAGAAGTTAGCTCGGTAAACTCTTTGTCTTAGGTGGAATGGCACTGACTTATCTAGCCTGGAAATAAACTTCCGGCTCAAAGCTATGTCAAGCTAAAGCTTACTGGACAAGGCTTTCAACCCGTTTTAACGGTTTTCAGCTTTAAGCCCGAACTTTAGTTCAGGGCTTTAGTCTGTTTCTCAGTTCGGTTGTCCTGACTACAAGAGCGTCTCCGTGTACTTGTTCCCTATATTTTCCTACAAAATCTAACAATTCGACAAAACTCTCCGACCACTGTAGGACGATAATTTATAACCGTCACGGACATTTAAGTCGGTAGTTGGCATCAGCGACGATTCGTACTTACTTCTTGCACAATTATTGGTATGAGTGGTTGGTTTAAAATTGTCCATCTAAAATCTGTTGACTTCACTTCTTCTTAGAACTACTCTATCTCTCAGGAAGAATTATACAAGAAGAAAAACTAAAGGAAACTTTGACTTATGACTAATCGCATCCCCTTAGACGAGCGACATCCTGACCCACCGAATGATAGCGATCGCTCAGATCGGGAAAGTCTACAGGAAGCTCAAGATTCAATTTATAAGTTATTTAAAGACCTTGTTGTTAATTTTCCACCCGAATCAATATTAGTAGAATTCAAGAATCTCTTTATTTTTGGAAATGGCAATGTTAGTGCTGATGGAGTCCAAGCTCTCTATAAAATCATTTTAACTAATGATGAAGGAGAATTCGTCAATACTCTGAAACGAGTCTGCTACATCTTGATTAATAACTGGTTGTTTCAAAGAAAATATTCTTCTATACAAGAACTCATTCAAGTTTTAGCTGAGGTTAAAACAGCACATACTCCTCTATCTCCAAGTCTCAAACGTCTTAGGACTTGGTTACTTAGCTTTATAGAGAGTGAGGACTATAAGGAATTTAGTTTATTTGCCTCACCTGATAATAGAGGTGCTTGGAGCCATCGTTATACCTCTTATTTATTAGTTCCTCAATATCTCGATTCAAAAAACCCAAAAGAGCAGCGCGAACTGGCTAGAACGCTTTCTAATCAACTGAAAGAGCAATTTAAGCTTAACTTTGCGCTGTACACAGCTCGCAGTGAATCCCCCTCATCCAAAGAAATACAGGCTTCTAATCCCACTCAACTGGGAGAGGAATTAATTCATTTAATTAAGAAAATCATTTCCAAGAATGCCTTATTTGATTATACCAATCAATCTCATTTTTTCTTACAGCAAACTAGAGAACTGGATTATCATAATTTCAAGCTAAAACTAAAGAATTATTTATGTTTTTACTTTCCCCATGAAACATTTTTAGAAGTATTTCATGAAAGTCTTGCTGAAAAAATAGACAATGTCTATGAAGAGCGCAATAAGGATAGATTAAATATCGATCTATTGTTGAGAACGTGTAGGCAAGTTGTGGAGTGGTTGACAACAGAAGATGGTCAAAACCCGTCCTACCTGTTTGTGTTGCTAACAACTCAAGGAAATACAATAACCCTAGCTATTATACTATTAAAAATAATTTTAATCTGTCAATATGTCAGAACTCATCTAGAAGTTTGCATTGCACACTTAATCCGGTATTACGAACAATATCCTGAACGTGAGTGTCAGTGGTTTATTAACTTTATAGAAACCTTTAATATTGTCTTTGCCCTGTATACTGAAAATGTTCAGTATAACTTGGTCAAAGTTAGGGAGACTAATCTCGCCAGTCAGCCTGTCGATAATTTGGAAAGCTACCGAGTCTTTTCCCAATTCAGAGGTTATGACCTGCGTGGTAACGATCTCAGTAATACCGATCTACGCCATAGCAATCTGAGCGCTGCCGATTTGCGTGAGGCTAATCTGAGTGGGGCTGACCTCAGTCAATCTGACTTGAGTCTTGCCAAACTGAGTAAAGCTAGCCTTAGCCACGCTCTCCTCAATGAGGCTGAATCGATCGCGGCCGACTTGAGCAATGCCGATCTGAGCAATGCAAGTCTAATTGCAACGAAACTGCGGTACGCTGACTTACAAGAGGCTAATCTGAGCGGTGCGAAGCTATCCCGTGCAACGCTGAATGACTCTACCTTAAGTGGTGCCGATTTACGAAATGCTGACCTCCAGTATGCTGACCTGAGACACGCTAATCTGACTCGTGCCAATTTGAGTGGTGCTAACCTTCAGTATGCTGACCTAAGCGGTACACAGCTTAACGGTGCTAATTTAAGCAGTGCTAACCTTCAGTATGCGAACCTCAGCCGAGCTAATCTCGAAGGCGCTAATCTCAGCAAAGCGAATCTTAGTCGTGCCGATTTAGAGTGTGTGAACCTGCGGAATGCCGAGCTACAAGGTACTCTCTTGCGCCATGTAAAATTGAGTTATGCTAAATTGAACCATGCTAATCTTAGTCAATCAGATTTAAGTCATGCTGAGTTGAGCCATGGAGATCTCAGCGATACCAATCTCCGCAATGCTCTTTTACGTCATGTCAATCTCAATGGAGCCGACTTGAAGAACGCCGATCTCAGGGGAGCAAATGTGTTTAGTACGAATTTGCACTCTGCCAATATTCAAGGCGCTCTGTTGGGAGAAGACCCGGAAGGCTTTGACACATTCTTATCGGACTGATGTGAAAATAGGGCAGAAGGCAGACAGCAGAAGGAATAAGACGTTTCATGCTTGCGTTCGCGTCCTCGCCTTCATGGTCGTCTAACCTGCGATCGCAACGGGTGGGTAAGTACGGGAATTGCGACTCTCCTCGATCCTATAGCCGAACGCGATCGCATCATCATTTCTCATATTTTAAGTATCAGAAAGAGGTGCTAAGACATCTTCTCCAATCCACCTCTTTCAACCGAAAGTCAAATCTTAGGAGGTAACAACTATGCCACTAATTCGTTGGGAACCCTTCCGGGAAATTGACAGCCTACAACGAGAAATGAACCATTTGTTTGATACCCTGACACGCCCTCCCGCCAATGGGGAAAATTTTGGAGCCACTTTTATGCCTGCGGCTGAGATGCACGAATCCCCTGAAGCGATTCACCTCAGGCTAGAAGTTCCTGGGATGAAAGCTGAGGATTTGGATGTGCAAGTGACTGCCGAATCAGTTTCTATTAGCGGCGAACGCCAAGAAGAAACCAAGACAGAAGAAAAAGGTGTGACTCGCACTGAGTTCCGTTATGGCAGGTTCCAACGGGTGATTCCGCTATCAACGCGAATTCAAAATGATAAAGTTCAGGCTGAATACAAAAATGGTATTCTCAGCCTCACGCTTCCGAAAGCTGAAGTAGAAAAAACCAAAGTGGTTAAAGTCAACATCAGCTAATCTTCGCGAGTCAACATTGGGAAATAGTTTTCCAGGGCGAGTACTAGTTGTGTAGTGAATACTAAGCAGGATTGGCAGAAGGAATTCAAACACTAAAGAATCCTCTGTCAGTCCTGTTCCTTTTTATAGTCATTTGTAGGGGCAAGGCACGCCTCGCCCTTACCTAGAATTTCGCTTACTGGAGCGATGTATTGGTATTAAAGTTACGGGTTAGGACAAGTCGAGCGGTTGGAGTCTACATTCACCTTCCAGTCCTGTCTAGAAACAGTAACGACACTTTCATAACAGGGAGTAGTCTCGCCAGGGCGGGTTCCTGAAAAGGTAAATGTCCAAGTTCCATTTCCATTATCTTTATAGGGAGACTTAGACGCTTGCCCGTGCATGGAGGGTTCGGCACGATAGTTCCCTAGACCCCCGTTCTCTCTCTCTGCTGCCTGACGTGCAAAGTTTTTGGCTTTATTCAGGTCGCGGATATACGAAGCGTACTCAGGGCTATCAGTCGATGGAAGTTGGGCAGAACTTGGCTGGTCTAGGATAGGCACCGCAGCCATGGTTAAGCCTAAAAGTGCAGTAAGTGTTGCAGCAGCAATTCGTGTCGTCATCTCTAGAATTTCTCCTTTTTCGTCTAGTTGCTGTGGTTTTTTATCTTACCTTGGCCTGATAGGCGTATTTTCTTCTGTTTCCACTCTCCACGACCTATTTTCCCCTCTCTTTTCTGGGTTAATATAGCCTCTTTCAACCTTCAAAGTGACCAACTGATCGCTGCTCACTGCATAACTGTTCGCTATTGAACAATGGGTAACGTGAGCAAGGCATGCGGGACTACGAGTACGTCTAGTTCTGCACCTAAGTCAGCTTGTGCGATCTTCAAAGCGTCATCCATCGTTGCGGCGGGCAGCATCTTGCAGGCTGAAACGAGTTCTGGATACTCGCTACCCACAATAATTACCTTGTTTTGCTCTAGTACCTTAGCCATGACAAAGGCACGTTGTTGTCCTGGTGGATAACCGTTCTTTCTGGCATCCTCCAGGATGAATTGAATGTCGGGAGCGTCGCGCATTGCCGATAGAAAGCGCTGTTCGCCCACTCCTTCACCTGCTCCTTCCTGGCAAAGAGCAGGGATAATTAGGTAGCCTCC
>DATNPC010000114.1:0-31584 GCA_036703375.1 Allocoleopsis sp. | reverse complement strand
AGCATCAGAAGATATTCGGAGTAAATGATTTAGTTTTATTGCAAAATCCCTCAAGGGAAGCCAAAACTCCCCTATCTACAGTTGCATTTTTTGCTGCTATTTCTAGCGTATCGGCTAGTGTGATGGATACGCCGAGTTACTTATAGAAGTATTAAGTGAATTTTTGTATCAAGTTTGTGGGAATTTAGATTTAATGTGAAATCGTCGATCCCTAGCCTTTTGATGTAGGGTTATTCTCGCCTACTCCCAATCTTGCCATACTCAAATTAGTGGTACTCAAGGTTACGCATTACCAGTTTATTGAGCATCTGGGTGAAGAAGATGTGTCCTAACCTTCAAGGTAAACTCAAGAGTAAGCGAATGAAATCTTTCTTGGCTTAACCGTAGCAAAAGTGAATGAAAAGTATTTGAAATCTCTTTGAGAAGGATGCAAGTAATTTTTTCTATATCATGAAAGAACCATCTTCGCTCATGAAAAAGCCTAGTCTTAACTTTTCTTAATTGCGGAAGCGATCGCAAGTTCAAGAGCAATATACCTTGAGTTCATCAATAGCCATTAATTCGATGCAGCTACTTGGGGAAGAAAGCCATGCGATACAATGCAAAGAACTTGTCTAATTCGTTCAATTGCCGAGCTGTCTGTATTCCATGAGCACATCACAAACCTCTACAAATCTCTCCACTGATAAAAGCTTGGAGGCAATGAAACATTTTTCCGAGACGTATGCCAAGCGTACCGGAACTTACTTTTGTGCTGACCCTTCTGTGACAGCTGTGGTCATTGAAGGACTTGCCAAACACAAAGATGAACTGGGTTCTCCTCTCTGTCCCTGCCGTCACTATGAAGACAAAGAAGCAGAAGTAAAAGCCGCCTATTGGAACTGTCCTTGCATTCCCATGCGCGAACGTAAAGAGTGCCACTGTATGTTGTTCCTGACACCAGATAACGAGTTTGCTGGTGACAAGCAGGATATTTCTATGGAAGAAATCCAATCTGTGAGAGACAGCATGGCTTAAGGAACGTTTCCCTCTCAAGCCCCTAGCTCAACAGTGAGTAGTGAGCAGTGGCCAGTGAGCAGTGAGCAGTGACCAGTGACCAGTGGCCAGTGAGCAGTGACCAACTGTTCGCTGGTCATGGCGTGAATCTAGAGGCTAAGCTTTCACTAATCCTTGCATCTCAAATCCAATGATGCCTGTCGTACCACCTGAAGAATTTTGGCAGGGTGTCGAGCAATTCAACGCTCAGGAGTTTTACGCCTGTCACGACACCCTAGAGGCGTTGTGGATGGAAGCCTTGGAGCCACAAAAAAAGTTTTACCAAGGAATTCTACAAATTGCCGTTGCCTGTCATCACTTAGGAAATCTCAACTGGCGCGGTGCTGTAATTTTATTAGGTGAGGGAATCGGACGGCTGAGAGATTATCAACCCGTCTATGAAGAAATTGATGTGGCTGAATTAATCGTGCAAAGTGCCGAACTGCTCAAAGCGTTGCAACAAACTGGTTCAGAGCATGTAGCCGATTTTGTGAAACAATTGGCAACTGACGACAGCTGTAGCGTTGGTGAGGGCAACAGCGAAGCAGTGCGTTTGCCAAAAATCCAGCGCGTTGCCGCTTAACAGTGAACAGTGAACAGTGAGCAGTGAGCAGTGAACAGTGAGCAGTGAACAGTGAGCAGTGAGCAACTGTTCCCGATCGACCTCTGGATAGATGAGAAACTTCCTAAGAGCCACAATCGTCAAGGTATCTACAGATACCTCTAGCAAGAGGCGTTCTTTGTTCCACAACGTAGAACGCATGGGCTTTCTTGCTGGATTTCTGTAAACTAAGCACAAGCAGCATCAACAGACTCTACATGGAGCGCCGAGAACACCCATGAAGCCCTCTCAATTCTCTTCCAACTTCAAGCAACGCCTCGGTTTAGCGTTAATGCTTCCAGCAACTTTGGTCGGAGCTATAGCTTTTCCCCATCAACTCCAAAAGGCTCAGGCTCAAACAGGAGATGGACGCGCTCTCACCGTGCGCTCTGATGTCCAGGAAGCTAACTCAAAAACTGGCGTTGTTACAGCGCGAGGTAACGTGCAAATTGACTATCCGGCTAGACAAATTCAGGCAACGGCTGCCCAAGCTCAGTACTTTAGCAGAGAGCGGCGTATTGTTCTGAGTGGTAATGTTTATGTTTTACAGCAAGGTAATAGTCTGCGAGGCGAAACCATCACCTATTTAATTGATGAGGGGCGTTTTGTCGCGATGCCTAGAGATAATCGCCAGGTAGAATCTATCTATCTTGTTGCTGATCCGCAAGCTCCTACCGAACCTGTAGCACCGCCTGCCACGCCCCCATTCAATCCCAAACCAGCCTTCAAAACTCCTGTGAGCGATCCTGCACCTGGACGGTAAGCGAACCTGTATTGCAGGTGCTGAACAAAAGCGTGTAGCTTCTCTAGGCTCGGACTCGGTAGCGTAGCACTGAGTTCAGTGTGGTGGAAGTTTGCACCAGGGTAGGCAAGACTCCTTAGTGTATCAGATGATAGACTGAGTCGAGCGTAAGCGAATAGCAGTGCTTTAAGAGCCTGCTTCCCCTGGTACAGCTACGTCAAAGTAGACCAACAACCAAGCACGTTAGTGGCCAAAAAGCGGCTAGTATATCCTGCGGGGGTGAGCGGATAACGAAAACAGCGATCGCTAACAGCTCTTGGGAGGTGGTTTGGAGTGAAAATCTTTTTAGAGAATATTCATAAGTCTTACGGCAAGCGGACTGTTGTCAGTCGCGTTAATGTTTCAGTTGCCCAAGGGGAAGTCGTCGGACTGCTCGGCCCTAACGGTGCGGGGAAAACGACTACATTTTATATCGCTACAGGGTTGGAAAAACCCGACCAGGGTACCGTCTGGTTAGACGATGTAGACATCACCACCCTACCGATGAACCGGAGAGCCCATCTCGGTATTGGGTATCTCGCACAGGAAGCCAGTATCTTCCGTCACCTGAGTGTTAGGGACAATATTCAACTGGTACTAGAGCAAACGGACGTACCTCGAACGGAGTGGCGACTGCGGTTGCGTCATTTGCTGCAAGAGTTTCGCTTGGAAAAAGTTGCTCATACTCTTGGCAATCAAGTGTCTGGAGGAGAACGGCGTCGGACTGAACTAGCCAGAGCTTTAGCCGTGGGTATGGAAGGACCGAAATTTTTGCTCTTGGATGAACCCTTTGCGGGTGTTGACCCGATTGCCGTATCCGAGATTCAGAAAATTATTGCCGGATTACGCGATCGCCAAATGGGAATTTTGATTACCGATCACAATGTCCGAGAAACCTTGGCAATTACCGATCGCGCCTATATTATGCGAGATGGAGAAATCCTAGCTTCCGGTAACGCCGAAGAACTATACAATAACCCCTTAGTGCGACAGTACTACTTGGGTGATGAGTTTCAGAGATAAAAGCAGCTTTAAGACATTGAAAACGGCCAGTCATGATATTCGGTAAATCTAAGTCTCCTCTCTGGCTCATTCCCGGCTTATCGGTGATGGATCGGTATATTGCGGCTGAGTTAATCCAACCCTTTTTATTTGGTGTTGGCGCGTTTTCTTCAGTTGGTCTGGCAGTCGGTACTCTATTCGACTTAGTGCGTAAAATAACCGATTCAAATCTGCCAATAGGAACGGCGATGCAAGTGCTGCTGCTACAACTGCCGCAGTTTATCTCCTATGCTCTCCCCATGTCTACGCTGCTAGCGGCGATTATGGCCTACGGCCGCCTTAGCAGTGATAGCGAACTAATTGCCCTGCGTAGCTGTGGTGTCAGTGTTTACCGACTCGTTGTTCCAGCGTTAGTTCTGAGCTTGATGGTTACGGCGATGAGTTTTTTATTCAACGAGTTCGTCGTTCCTGCTGCTAACTACCAGGCGTCCACAACGCTGGAGCAAGCGCTGCATGAGGAAAAGCCGGTATATACGGAAAGCAATATTTTTTATCCCGAATATGGAGACATTACTAAGCCTGAAGGTGAAAAAAACCGGCAGCTCAAGCGCTTGTTTTATGCCGATCTATTTGATGGTCAGCGCATGCTCGGCTTAACCGTTCTCGATTGGTCAGAGCAAGGTCTGCTTAAGCAAATTGTCACTTCAGAATCAGCGATTTGGAACCCCAGTCGAGAGGTTTGGGATTTTTTTAACGGCACGATTTATGCGATTTCTCCCGATGCTACCTACCGCGATATCACGCGATTTAAAACTCAACAGCTAAACCTGCCCAGAGCACCTCTCGATCTAGTCGATAAAAGTCGTAACTTTGACGAGATGAACATAGCTCAGTCTCTGGAGTATATGGAGATTGTGAAAATTGGCGGTGATGAAAAGAGGCTGCTGAAAGTCCAAGTCCGCCTTCACCAACGTATTGCATTTCCCTTTGTCTGTCTCGTCTTTGGGACAGTCGGTGCTGCCTTAGGAATTCGCCCTCAGCGCGCGGGACGAGGCACAAGCTTTGGGATTAGCGTGATCGTAATTTTTGCGTACTATTTAATCGGATTTATGACCGGAGCATTTGGTCAGTTAGCGATTCTCTCTCCCTTTATGGCGGCGTGGTTGCCCAATTTCTTTGGTCTGGGAGCAGGAGGCTTTTTGGTGTACAAAGCAGCTCGTTAGAGCGATCGGGGAAGCAAGGGAATTTTAGATTTTAGATTTTGAATGCAAAGATAAGAAGGGTTAGGAAGTACAATGGTGTGTTTCCATAACGTGGTTTGATACCAATTGGGTTTGAGTTTGGCACATATTCTCTCTTGCTCCCCCCTTAATAAGGGGGGCTGGGGGGTGAAATGTGCCATTCTTATACCCAATTGGTATGAGTTGGTAGTGAGGGTTATGGAAAAAACGTATCCTACAAAATCTGCGATCGCACTCGCGACGAAGAGCTTATTGTCGTGGGTCATCAGTGGGTGGATGGAGTTGAGCTGCTATCCATTGGCGTCGAGCATTCTGAATGAAGGGTTCTTCACGGCGTTCGTCATTCAAATCCAAACGGTTACAGGTGGCACGTCCAGATGGAGTTTTGCCGATAATTTTCAAGGTAACTGCCGACCACATGAAATGCTCTGACCATGTTTGCTGGCGTGGGTTGAAAAGTGGAACTTCTGCCTGAGTTTCTGGGTCAATCCCCGTTGTAAAGTTGTAGCGCCTTTCATTGCAACGACGACAGGCAAGAGCAAGGTTGTCTAACTCATCACTGCCACCAAGGGATTGGGGTTGGATATGATCGATGGAAAGAGGAGCAGAACTGAGAAGTTCGGGATAGTGACAATATTCACACCGAAATTGGGCACGTTGACGAACGGTTTCGTAGAGCGATTTAGGAATGACCATTCGCTCTAGCGGCAATGACAGCGTTGATGTAGCTGAAAATCTCGTCGAGTTCGCCAATGGCTTCTAGTTCAAGGGCTTCCTCTGATGTAAGACTGTCAGCTTTTTTCTTGTCAAGCAGCGTTTGCATCCGATCGCCCAATTCATCTGTGAATTTGAATAGGAGAAGGTTATTAATCTGCTGCACCCGAAGTCCTTTAGGGATAAGGGCAGATGGTTTAAGAAGCGTAGTCATGGCCAGGGTTCGGAATAAGAATTTAAGGTCTTTTGATCGTAACAACAATGGTTTCCGTGAAATATAGCAGTCGCCAAGGTGATTAGGACAAATGTGCCAAAGCTAATTGTCAATCCTAGCTTTTGAAATGTCCTAAGGGTTGTGGCGGTTGCTATATCTGCGATCGCTTCTTCTCATACCCATCGATCTCCCCCTTCATTCTCTATTACCTCTGCTCTCCTGATGTTGCCTCGATCGCTTCTGTAGGGTAGAGTATCATCCTGGTGTAAAGGGAGATTAGCTTTGCCATCAAAAAGCGATCGCCTTTCCCACCCGCGCCATCCCTTCACCTCCATGTCTATTCACGCTTCCATCCCACTAGAGCAAGCGATCGATCGGCATCCCTTGATAATGCCTTCTGACACTCTCGTCATGGATGCGATCGCGGCGATGAGTCAGCGTCGAGCCACTTGTACCTTAATCGTAGACCAGCAGAAATTAATCGGAATTTTCACCGAGCGGGATGTTGTCAAAATCACGGTCAGTCAGATGCCCTTACAAGAGGTAACCATCTCCCAAGTCATGACACAGGACGTGATTTCCCTTCCTCTGCACCAAGTCTGCGATGTCTTCTCCTTACTCGCTCAGTTGCGCTGCGCTCAGGTTCGCCATTTGCCCATCTTGGACGAACAGGGCAGAGTATTAGGTGTTGTTACCCCCGAAAGTTTAAGGACAATTCTCAAACCTACCGATTTGCTGCAAATGCGGCGCGTCGGGGAAATTATGACCGCTGAAGTCATTACAGCTGCCACCACTGCCTCCGTTTTTGACGTAGCACAGCAGATGGTGACTCATCGGAAAAGCTGTGTTGTGATTTGTCAGGAGTCAGATGCAGAACAACGAACAACGGACAACGAACAGCGGACGCCCGTTGGAATGATTACCGAACGGGATATGGTGAAATTCACCAGCCTTGAACTCAATTTTGCCCAAACTCCAGCTGAAGCTGTGATGAGTCATCCACTGCTACCCATCCAGCCGAGCGACACCTTGTGGCAAGCCAATCAACTCATGCAAGAGCATCACATTCGGCGCTTGGTGGTCGTGGATGAGACAGGCTACTTAGCCGGAATTATTACCCAAACCAGTATTCTCCACGCCCTAGACCCTGTGGAACTTTACTCCACGATCGAACTATTGCAGCAAACGATTGGCGAAAAAACCCAGGAACTGATGCAAGCTAATACCCAATTGCAACAGGAAATTTGCGATCGCCAGTGGCTTGAGGAAAAGTTGATCGGTTCGGAGCTGCAAGTTCGTGCCATCTTTGAGGCAATGAATGACATTGTGCTGGTGATTAATGAGAACAACAGCATACAAATTGTGCAAACCCGACCCACTGGCTCACCCAGCTGGGATAGCAATCTCCTCAACGTAACTGTTAACCAATTTCTTGAAGAAGAAACGGGTGAGACTTGGTTTGCTAAAGTGCAACAGGTTTTAGTAACTCAACAAACCATCGATTTTGACTATAGCCTGCTTATTGATGACCGAGAGGTTTGGTTTGCTGCAAGGATTTCCCCCTTGCCCGATCGGTCAGTGGTTTGGGTTGCCCGCGATATTAGCGAGCGCAAGCGGGCAGAGGAAGCGGAATTCCATGCCGTTCATCGAGCGTTGCGGGTGTTGAGTGCCTCGATTCGGGCAGTCGCTCAGGCAACTGAAGAGTCCAGTTTGTTGCAAACGGTTTGCCAATTGCTGATCGATATCGGGGAATACCATCTGGCTTGGATTGGCTATGTTCAGCATGATGACGATAAAACCGTTCAACCTGTAGCCTATGCAGGGTATGAGGCAGGCTACTTGCAGACGGCAACGATTACCTGGGCTGATACCGAGCGAGGGCGAGGGCCGACGGGCCAGGCAATTCGATCGGGGCAACCTTCAGTCGCTCAGAATATTTTGACCGAACCGAATCTGGTTCCCTGGCGTGAGGAAGCACTCCAACGGGGGTATCAGTCGTCACTAGCGATACCTCTGATCGAGCGCGAGAAAGTTATCGGGGCACTGAATCTCTATTCCACCATACCCAATGCATTCGACGCAGAAGAAGTTCAGCTTTTGATGGAACTAGCGGATAATGTCAGCTACGGGATTCTGGCGTTGCGAACTCAGCGCGATCGCCAGCGCGCCGAAGAGTCAATCTTGCGGTTGAATCAAGAACTAGAAGCCAAAGTGAAACAGCGCACAACTCAGCTAGCGCAAACCAACGAGCAACTCCAGCAGAGCAACGAGCAGTTAGCGATTCTCAATCAGGAATTCCAACGCTCGAATCAGGAACTGGAACAGTTTGCTTATGTGGCGTCCCACGACTTACAAGAACCCCTCAGGGCGATCGCTGGTTACACTCAACTTCTGGTCAACGAGTATCGCGATCGCTTAGATGAAACCGCTTTAGAGTATGCCGATTTTGTCGTCGATGGGGCAAAGCGAATGCAGCAGTTGATCCAAGACTTGCTGGCTTATTCCCGCGTCGGAACTCGCGGGCAAGAGTTTACATCTACCGATTGTAATGCTGTTTTACAGCAAGCTCTGCAAAACTTACAGGTTGCGATCGCAGACAATCAGGCTACCATTACAGCCGATCCGCTACCCACGGTCAACGGCGATCGCAACCAACTCGTTCAGCTGCTGCAAAACCTGATCGGCAATGCCATCAAGTTTCATCGCGAGGAACCTCCCCACGTCCATATCGCGGCTCAACAACAGGATAACGATTGGCTGTTCCAGGTGCAGGATAATGGAATTGGCATCAAGCCCCAGTATCTAGAGCGAATCTTCGAGGTTTTTAAACGACTCCATACCCGTCGCGAGTATCCCGGCACTGGCATTGGACTGGCCATTTGTAAGAAAATTGCCACTCGCCATGGGGGACGTATTTGGGCTACATCAGAACTTGGAGTGGGAACAACCTTTTACTTCACTATCCCGTTAAATGTTCATGAACGATCGCAAGAACGTCCGACCGATTGAAATCCTACTGGTTGAAGACTCACCTAGTGATGCCAATCTCACCATTCGAGAGTTTAGCAAAGCGAAGATTGCTAACAATTTACATTGGGTTGAAGATGGTGAGTCAGCCATGAACTACTTGCTCCAACAGGACGAATTCACGGATGCACCAAGACCTGACCTCATCTTGCTCGATCTCAATTTACCAGGAATGGATGGTCGGGAAGTTTTGGCGGAAGTTAAATCCAATCCCGAGTTGAAATGCATTCCCATTGTGATTTTAACCACATCTAACGATGAGCAAGATGTTTTGCGATCGTATAACCTAAATGCCAACTGTTATGTGACAAAACCTATCGATATAGAACAGTTTATCCATGTTGTGCATCTGATTAATGAGTTTTGGTTGGCAGCTGTTCTATTGCCAATGGATTGAAATCGATTAAAATGCTCTCAACCGGTTGGATGGCTCTTTTCTGAAAACTTGCGCGGGTGTGAAATACAAAAAATCTTAATATTTTAAGCATTCTATGCTTACTACCTAAACGTTTATATGGATGACTTTTTAATTCGCGCCCTGCTAGTCGAGGATAGCCCCAGTGATGCTGAACTATTTCAGCGTGTTTTCTTGCACGCGGCTGGAGGAAAATGGAATCTAGATCGTGTTGAACGCTTAAGTGAAGCTGTTGCAATTTGTCGCGATCGCAATTTTGATGTGGCTCTATTAGACTTGCGCCTGCCCGATTCTGATGGACTAGATACCGTTATTCAGTTTTGTACGGCTATACCAGATGTTCCAGTAATTATTCTGACGGCATTTGATGATGAAGAGTTCGCGCGGCAAGCCATGTCCAAAGGCGCGCAGGATTATTTAGTCAAAGATCAAGTCACAATTCAATTACTGAGACGTACTATTTACTATACCCTGGAACGGTCTCAAATTCTCAGACGGTTAAAAGACAGTGAGGCGGCAATTCTTCAGTCACTCCAGCAAGAACGAGAGTTAAATCAATTAAAGTCAACCTTCATCTCAATGGTATCGCATGAGTTCCGAAATCCCTTAACAACACTGGAACTGACTTCTCATTTATTGCAAGATATGGATGAGAGGTTAACCCCAGAAAAAAAAGCCAAGTATTTCGAGCGAATGAACACAACTATTTATAAAATGACTCAACTGCTCGATGAGGTCATGCTGCTGGGTAAAACAGAAGTCGGACAATGGCCGTGCGAACCAATCGCTCTAAATCTAGAGAATTTTTGCCGAGAACTCACAGAATCCATGCAGCTTGGCGACAACAATCGACATCCAATCATCTTCAATTGCCAGGGAAACTGTACTCAGGTAGAAATGGATGAATGCTTGCTACAGCATATCCTCACTAATATCATTTCCAATGCTCTGAAATATTCTCCTCAGGGGCAAGAGGTTCGATTTGACTTAATCTGTCAGAATAATACGGTAATCTTCCGCATCCAAGACCAGGGGATTGGTATTCCCGAAAAAGAGCGACACCGTCTGTTTGAAACCTTTAGCCGTTGTAGCAATGTGGGTCGGATTGAAGGAACGGGCTTAGGTCTTGCCATCGTCAAACGATATGTAGATACTTATGGCGGACAGATTCAAATCGATAGCGAGATCAATGTCGGTACGACGGTAACGGTATCGCTACCCTTATCCACTAGTGCTGTCTAGACCAAACTCCTTGAAGTTTTTGAAATACCTGTGCTGGGGATAAGAGAGGACTAATTCTGGATTGAGAAGTACAATCGAGGTACAACACTACAAACCATTGTTTTTTCTTTCAGCGAATTTTCAACAACTGAAGCAATTAACCGTCCGTAGAATGTCCGGCTGATTACCCTTAATAAAAGTTTGTTTGTAGTGAGCGCTTGGACGCCCACTCTCAGAGGACTAAAGTCCTCACTACAGACACCTCACATAATGTGGTTTTCTTCGCGGACATGGGATCAGATAGTTCATGTTCCGTGCAGTCTACCAATAGGTCTACACGATGCCATCCCTGAATCAACCTCCTGCCTACCTTCGTTATCTCAAAGCCCGACTCAAGCCTTTTGCTCGACCGGCATTCTGGACATCTGCGATCGCGTTATTACTCGTGCTATTGTTTGCCTGGGAGTATTGGAACAACCCAGAGTGGTTAGCTAGTCTTGGAGATCGTCCAGTTGCTGACTCCGACAATCAAACAGCCGATCCGCAACTCTCATCTCAAGAACTCGCAGCGATTGGTGCAGATATCGATAGTTCTTCGGTGCTATTAAAAGAATTAGATCGCAAGACTCCGTTATCCCTGCCATCCCTATCTCATCAGAAACCTCAAACGCCAACCAATGTGCCAACCAATGTCGAGGACTTGTTGGCTCAACTCAATCCCCAACCGGCGAATGCTGACTCTCAGCTAGGAGGAAAAACCCCGCCCCTCATCGGAACGCCCACTGCCACACCTCAGCCAAGACCCAGTGATAGTAATCCCTTTGCTGTATCTGCACAATCCCTTTTAGATAATGGTCCTCTGGGTGGGAGTAGTTTGTCCAACAAGGCTGGAGATAGCCGAAAACCATTCTCGTCCGTTACAGGGTTCTCAGATGACACTATTTCAAATTTCAAGTCGCTAAATTCTGTCAACACCAATGGTGGTGTAGCATCGGCAAACTCGTTGTCCAATTCCTGGAACCGAGATACTGTCAGCACTCCTGTCACAACCAATCCCGTTCAACCTGCAACTGACAGTATTCCACCACCTACTAATCCCCAACCTCAGGCATTATCGGCTCCACTGTATCAGGGAACCGTTACTTATTCGCCAACAACTGTACCAGGGGGAACAGGCTACAATACATCTGCGATCGCACCAACTCTGCCAGCAAATTCTTACACCGCTACAACACCATCGTTCTCTCCCACTCAACCTGTGACAGGTATGCCCTCAACTGTACCCGTCACGCCAGTAGCACCTGTAACGTCCAGTATCTATGGTCAATACCCAACTCAGTCGTCTAGTCAAAGTAGCGGAGTCACTAACCCTGGATTGAACTCAACCCAGGCAAATCCACCGGGATTGCCACCCAGTCAGTTGAGTCGTCCTAACTTTACAACTCCTAGCGCGATGCAAAGACCAAATCCTGGAGACGAGTAGAAGTGCCTGCGCCTCTTAATTCAAAAAATCCTACCAACAACCAACAACCAACCAAAAACAACAAACCACTAACTATTCATAATTCATCACTTCAGCAAACGCTTTCACCCGTTCCATCACTTGCCACAAAGAGGCTAATTTTTGTGTCGCACCTGTAAGCGTTTCTTGCTGTGCCATCTCTTCTAATTGAAACGCGATCGCGGACATTTTAGGAACACCGACATTTGCCGCAGAACCTTTAAGGCGATGGGCGTGATATTTGACTTGAGATGTATCTGAGGTTGAAATAGCCGTTTCTAATGCCGCTAAGTCTTTAGGAGCTGTTTCTAAAAAAATCTGTACTAATCGCTGTTGCACGGCTATCTTGCCGCGAGATACTCGTTTTAGACGCTCTAAATCAATGGGGGGAGACGAGTCTTCCAGCATGTCGGTGTTGTCGGCGCTTTGTTCTACGATCGCAGTAGATGTATCCTGGAGTGGCTCGGTTTTATACGTCGCGGCTTGTTCCGACTGACTCATTTGGTTTTTGGCGATTTGATAACTCCAATATTGAATCGCTCGTTCTAAATCGTCTTGCTCTAAGGGTTTACTGAGATAATCATCCATACCTGCGGCTAGACACTTTTCGCGATCGGCACTCATTGCATTAGCCGTTAGTGCAATAATTACGGTATGGCGTTTATTCTCCTCGCGACGGCGCAATTCTTGGGTTGCCGCATAACCATCCATCAACGGCATTTGGCAATCCATTAGTACCAGATCGTAATCGCGCTGTGCTAGAAATTCTAACGCTTTTTCACCATTATCGACACAATCAGCTTCATAACCTAATGCCTGAAGCTGGCTTAAAATTACAGTTTGATTAATTGAGTGGTCTTCTGCCACTAAAATTTTTAAATCTATCTTATGAGGCAGTCTGTGTTGGTCAGCTTCTCTAATTACCCGATCGATATGCTCTTCTTGTTTAGTTGCTAGAGAGTCAGAACGTACTGAAAAATCGGTCTGTTTGCGAAATTCAATCTTAAACCAAAAGGTTGACCCTTGCCCTACCTCGCTTTCTACACCAATTTCCCCCTTCATTAAGGATACTAGTTGCTGGCAAATTGCTAACCCCAATCCCGTCCCTCCATACTGTCTGCTCGTCGAAGCATCGACTTGGGAAAAGGATTGAAATAGTTTTTGCGTTGCTTCTTGGGGAATCCCGATGCCCGTATCCGTGACAGCCAAATAAATCAGAGCAGTTTGATACGTTTGGGAGAGTAATTTTGCCTGGATTTTCACATAGCCGGATTGAGTGAATTTAATCGCATTGGCAACTAAGTTTAATAAAACTTGACGCAGTCGTACTGGGTCTCCCTGTAAGAGTTTTGGCAATCGAGGGTCAAATTCTATTAATAGCTTTAATTGCTTTTCACTAGCTTGAGAACTAAGTAAGTTGACAACGTCTTCAAGGCATTGATAAAGGCTAAAATCTAACTTTTCTAAGACCATTTCCCCAGCTTCGAGCTTGGAAAAGTCAAGAATATCATTAATCAAAGTGAGTAAATGTTTGGCACTCAGTTGAATCGTCTCCGCTTGTTCTCTCTGTTTCTCGCTCAGTTCAGTTTGCAACAGTAATTCAGTCATGCCAAGTACTCCATTCATCGGAGTACGAATTTCATGACTCATATTAGCGACAAATTGAGCTTTAACTTGTGCAGCTTCTAGTGCAGTTTCTCGGGCTTTGACCAGCTCATCTATACGATAATTAACCAGGATAATGCCACCAATTTTTTCTTCAGGAGTATACCAAGGGTGAATCGCCCAACGAGAATAGAGGACGGAACCATTGGCACGCTCCCATTTATCTTCGGCGCAAAACTGAGATTCCCCTTGTAAACCTTTGTGATACGCAATTTTCCAGTCTTCTTTTAAGTCGGGAACGACATCGTAATGGCACTGTTCTAAAATAGAGTGTCCCTCTAAACTAAGTTCAGATAACCACCGATCGCTATAGGCGAGATAGCGCATGTTGGTATCCAACATTGCCATGGCAACGGGAGCATTTTTAATTATTTGCCGCAACTGCTGATACTCGCGCTGTAGAGTTGTTTCAACTAACTTGCGTTGAGTGATATCGACACCGATTCCCCAAAGCGTCCATCCGGGAATGGGAAAGCGATCGCTAATATTAGACCATACTACAGTTTTAATCGTGCCGTCTTTACAAATTATCTCGGTTTCGCGATCGCGATAATCATTCCCTCGTTGCCACTCAGGTTGAAGGCTTGAGGTTCCATTTTCACTCAAACTTCGCTCTTGGATTCTCCACCCAACCCATTCTGTATTTTCCCCATATAAAAGTTTTCGAGCATGAGGATTGCCAACAATCTCTTGTGCCGTATAACCCGTCACCCGTTCGCACTCTTTGTTCCAGGCAATAATATTACCCTCAGCATCAAAGGCTTTCATCATCACGGGCATATTTTCCAGTACCATCCGCAAGCGCTGTTCGCTCTCCCGCAACGCTTGATAAGCGGCATCTCGTTGTAGCTTGTTGAGATAAGCTTTAGAGTGGTATCGAATCCGAGCAATCAGCTCAATGGGATCGGGGAGTTTCACTAAGTAATCATTTGCACCGGCGGTAAACGCATCCGCTTTGAGCTTCGCATCTTCCTTCGCGGATAAGACAATCATCGGAATATCGCGAGTTGCAACATTGGCACGAAAGAAACGCAGCAACAACAAGCCATCAATATCAGGCATGACTAAATCTTGCAGAATGACTGTTGGCGCAATCTCGTTGGCTAGTGAAATGGCTTGAATGGGATCGCTACAGTAGTGAAAACTAATATCGTCTGCGGTAGCTAGCATGCGCTGCACAGCTTCACCAATGATGACTTGATCGTCAACGAGTAACACTCTAATCTGATGGTCTGTGCCAGAAGGAGTTGAGCGATGCGTATGAGTTTCCTGCTGATTCATCACAGTGCTGTTTGCTTTTGGGCTAACAGCTAGAGTTGGTGTAACGGTTGCTTCAGGAGGGTTGGAATCCATGGCATTGTGAGTAACGCCACCGAGCGCAAAGTTCTAGATAAAATTACCTCAAGTGTTTCGACTATCGTAGGCTGTACCTGTCTCTACCCTAACCGATCGCCTTAGAACGCAATTCTTTGAGTAGAGCAGGAGCAATTGCCTCTGGAGGTAATATGTCTACCGCTGCATCCAATTCTACGGCGGCTTTGGGCATGCCATAAACCACACAACTCGATTGACTTTGAGCGATGGTATACCATCCCGCAGAGCGTAACATTTTCAACCCCTCTGCACCATCTCTTCCCATCCCCGTCAATAGCACTCCGACGCCTGTTCCCTGCCAATACTGTGCCACACTCTTAAAAAAGACATTCACTGAGGGACGGTAAGCATAATCCACGGGATATTTGGTGTAGCTGAGAGTCTGACTCGGTTGCAAAATTAGATGATCGTTGCTGGCAGCGAGCAAAACTTTGCCAACTTCTGGTTTGCATCCCACCAGTGCTAACTCTACAGGTAAACGAGTTTTAGAACCCAACCACTCGACTAACCCTGGTGCAAACTGAACATCAACATGTTGGACAATGACAATCGCCGCTGCAAAATCTGTCCCCAACCGAGACAATATTGCGGCTAAAGCCTGAGGCCCTCCTGTAGAAGCTCCAATCGCTACCAATGGAGGATTTTTCGGATTAGAGAGCCGTTGTTTTGAGGATGATTTGGAGCTAAAGGATGATTTGGTTGATTTGCCAATTAATTTACCAATTGTCGCAATTTTTGCCAGTAGATGTTGACCCGCTTTACTCGATGCGCTCGTACCCAACGCCGACATACTCACCGCATCTAACGCTCCATATCCCATCGCGGCAAAAACTTTGGAGGTATGACTGCCAATGGTTGCCGTTACGATCAAAATCGCGCAGGGAGAATTGGCCATAATCTGGCGGGTTGCTTCCACCCCATCCATAATTGGCATGAATAAATCCATCAAGATTAAATCGGGAGTATCTTTGGCACATTTGACGACGGCTTGCGCTCCATCGATAGCTACCCAAGCAATTTCATACTCTGGAACAGTTTTTAAGATGCGCCTGAGTGTTTCTGTTATTATCAATGTGTCATTAACAATTGCTATTCGCATTAT
Organism: Allocoleopsis sp.; assembly: GCA_036703375.1. Classification (GTDB taxonomy): domain Bacteria; phylum Cyanobacteriota; class Cyanobacteriia; order Cyanobacteriales; family Coleofasciculaceae; genus DATNPC01. The sequence continues at coordinate 15,691 of DATNPC010000114.1, read as the reverse complement.
TTTGGTTAGTTGTTAGTTGTTAGTTGTTAGCATATGTAGGGTGGGCATTGCCGACCAACGATAGAATCAAGTCTTCAAGTTCTATTCGGCAATGCCCACCCTACGATTCTTGAGCAAGGTGCAAGACTCCTCATGAGAAAAGCACTATCTCCTGAGCGAACAATCTGCTTTCCTACGGTGTCCTTAGCAAATTGGTTCCATTCATCAACGATGTGCAAAATTTTGTCGGCAAGCTTTTCAGCCAACTGGTAAACCTGTAATTCTTCAAACTTCGATCTCTCCATTTATTTCTCTTAACTACTAACTACTAACCACTAACCATTAACTAAGCCTCCCCAATTAGGTCAATAACTGCCTTGATTAAGGTATCGTCGTGAAAACTACTTTTGGTGAGATAGTAATTCGCTCCTACGTCTAGTCCTTTGAGATAGTCTTCTTCTCGGTCTTTATAGGAAACAATAATTACAGGTAAGGATTTTAAACTGGGATGGGATTTCATCTGGCTAACGAGTTCAATTCCGTTGAGTCGAGGCATGTCTACATCGGTCACGACTAAGTCATAGTGACCTGTACGAATAGCATTCCAGGCATCCATGCCATTCACGGCGATATCGACTTGATAGCCATGATTTTCCAGTAATTTACGCTCGACTTCTCGCACAGTAATCGAGTCATCAACCACTAAGATGCGTTGGGGTTGTTTGGCGGGGATACTAGCCGAAGTTTGACCAATTTTGCTTAAACGTTCATCGGTTAAAAGCTTAGCAATCGATCGCAGTAAGTCTTCAACATCTAAAATCAAGACAATAGAACCATCTTCAACAATAGCAGCAGCGCTGATATCCTGGACTTTTCCCAATCGAGAGTCTAATGGTCTAACGACTAAATCGCGTGCGTCTAGAAAGCGATCGACCACCAATCCATAATGCTCGCTGCGATCGCGAATAATTGCGACTGGCAAAACGTCTAATTTTGCGTGGAGAGGCGATTCGTCTAACTCTAGCACTTGATGAGCGGCGACTAGACCAATATTTTCGCCATCCAGGGCAAAGAACTGACGATTTTCACTGACAAATATTTCCGAGCGAGGAATCAGGGCGACTCGCTCGATATGAGTGAGGGCAAAAGCATAGGCTTCTCCCGCTATTTCGACTAATAAGGCGCGAATGACGGAAAGGGTTAGGGGCAATTGCAAGTAAAAACTCATACCCTTGTTGGGTTGAGATACAGCCCGCAACAAACCGCCTACGTCCTGCACCATGCTCTGCACCACATTCAAACCAACACCACGCCCTGAAATTTCGGTGACGCGATTGGCTGTAGAAAATCCCGGCAAAAACAGAAAATCCATCAGTTCGGCTTCGGTTAGCTGTCCGGCTAAGTCAACATTCACCATTCCCTTGGTGACAACTTGGCGGCGCAGTTGCTCTAAATCGATACCCCGGCCATCATCGGAAATCGCGATCGATAACATTCCGCTCCGATGTGCTGCTTCTAGCCGCACGGTGCCTTCTGCGGGTTTCCCCAGACTCAGGCGTTCTTCCGGCGACTCGATGCCATGATCGATCGCGTTACGCAACAGATGAGTGAGAGGGGCCTCTAGCCGCTCTAAGATAGCGCGATCGACTTGAGTAGATTTTCCCAAAATTTCAAATTTGACTTGTTTACCTAACTGTCTTGCCAAATCGCGAACCATCCGGGGAAACCCACCGACTCCATCGGCAAACGGTTGCATTTGAGTGGCAATTGCGGCTTGGTAGAGACGTTCGGAGAGATTGGCCGAGCGACGGGTAAACAGTTCCAGTTCGTTGATGCGATCGGATAAAAATTGATAACATTCATTGGTTTGTTGGCGCAATGCATTCAACGCGGCTTGATGGGGAGACTGTTTTAGCCCTGATGCTGGCTCTAAAGATAGCTCTGCGAATAATTCCTGTAGCTTTTCTAAGCCTTTTGACAGTTCCCCCTGCCGTTGCCTGAGTTGTTGCAACGACTCTCCAAATGGTTCCAGCCAGTTTACTCCGACTAACGATTCACCCGCCAAACCCATTAAGCGGTTTAGGTTTTCTCGGCTAACTCGTACCCCTCGCTCTGTCTTCTGGGTTTTAAATTCCTTCTCTATCTCCCCTTGTCCATCCGTCTCGACATCTTGATGGAGTGGAGGGGAAGGTTGGGATGTAACAGAGGTGGGATTTTGGTTGGAGGAATCTCCATTGGCTCGATGAATTCCTGAACCATCCTCCTGCCAAAAGGTCAGATTGGGTTGAATATTGGTCTGCTGTTGCGATCGCGTATTTTCTCCACTCGTTTTTACAACCGGGTTTTCCTGGTCTAAAATAGCGGCAATGCCAGCGACTATCGTCTCGAATTCGGCTCGTTGTTGGGTTAACCAATGTTCCGCATCTGTTTCGGGAACCTGTGCAATGTGAACCAATAGATCGACTCCTTGCAAAAGGCGATCGATTTGGTCGGAGGTGAAAGAAATTCTTCCTTGTTGAGCTGCAACAAAGCAGTCTTCCATGACGTGGGCGACTTGGACGGCAGGCTCCACTTGAACAATGCGCGCCGCACCTTTAATCGAATGAGCAGCACGCATTAAAGAGTCTAGGATAGGCGAACTAGAAGGGCTTGACTCGTCTAGAACCTCTTGCTGAATTTCCAGTGCCAAAAGATGTTCACTAAGGATTGCGGCTTGAGTTTCTACTTCCATCCGGAACAAATCCAGCATGGAAAAATCGCTTAAATCCTGGTCTGTCATCCGTCAGGGGTGTAGGGCTTAGCCTGATATCCGCCCTTATTAGGTACTTGGATTAGCTGCATCGTTTTGTTCGTTGCAGCTAACGGCTAATTGATAATAGCAGGACTTTTTTAATTTTATTTGGGTTTGGAAAAAGCCTACCTCTCGCTAGAGGCTTAAGTTCCACCAACTGTGAAGGTTGCAGTCATCTTCATGAGCTTGGAGTTGCAGGACTAAACGGGTAGATCGAGACGAGGATTAAAGCTTTCAATCTGCCGCAGTTTCTCGTAGAGTTCTCGCTCTTGTGGATTCAGCTCTCTAGGAACAGTGATTTGAATTTCGACTAACTGATCGCCGCGCACGCCATTGATAGGATAGCCCTTGCCCGCAAGGCGTAATCGCTGACCCGATCGCACTCCACCTCTAACCGTCATTTTCACTCTACCATCAAGAGTAGGGACATCTATTTGTCCACCCAATACGGCTTCGCTCGGTGTTATCGGTAGCTGACAGAAAACATCTGACCCTTCTAGCTTAAAAAAAGGATGGGGATCGACTGTAATTTTTAAGTACAAATCGCCACCATCAATGCCCAAGCCTTTTAGCCGTATCCGTTGACCCGTCACCATGGCGGACGGTAAATCAATTTCTAAAGAGCGCCCATCTTCCAGACGAATCCGTTCTCGACCCCCCTCATAGGCTTTTGCCAAAGGTAGCGTCAGTCTTGCCTCGATGTCTTTAGGGTCAGGGCGAGCGCTGACCGTATACGCCGTTTTTGTCGTTCCCGGTCGGAAGCTATCTGAGGAGTTTACCCGAAAGCTGGAGCGTTCGGGAGCAGTTGATGAAACTCTTCCCGGAGAACGACGGTTTAGGAGTTGCTCGATGAAGTTATTAAAGTCACCGAACTGACTAAAATCCTCTTCCTGAGTCGAGGTACGACTCGTCCCATTGCGCTCGCTTGCCGTTCTAAAACTCGTGGTTTTAGCCGATTTACGATTAAATCCCTTTTTCTTCCAGAACCGGCTGAATTGGTCGTACTGCGCTCGCTTGTTGGGGTCGGAGAGAACTTCATACGCTTCCCCGATATCTTTAAACTTCTCCTCTGCTGCTTTGTCTCCCGGATTCAAATCGGGGTGATACTGCCGAGCCAGCCGCCGAAAAACTTTTTTAATCTCCTCAGAAGAGGCCTCCGTCGGTACACCTAAAATTTCGTAATAGTTCCGGAAGTTTTGCATAGAAATTAGTAGTTAAGACTCCTTTAGGCAAGCGATTGAAAGTGTTGAGTGTTGAGTGTTGAGTGTTGAGCTATAAGATTCTGGAGTTAAAAACTCATAACTCATAATTCATACTGCTTTTTTTGCAGGTACCGCTAGTTGAGGAGTTTCGATCGAGCTAACCTAACGAGCGCCAACTCGTTACGCTCGTCCCGATTAAAACCAATCATCATCATCCTCATCCCAATCATTCTCCAGAGGAATCCGACGCGATTCCCGATCCTTGAGGTTTTGCTTCGCAGTACGGGGTACCCTAATTGAACTGCGATCCTCGTCGCTAAAGCGATCGATACGCGATCGCCCACTATCCATCGATCGTCCACTATCCATCGATCGCCCACTATCAGCCTTGTAGGGGTCACCGTAAGGATCGCGACTGTAGGAATCGCGACTGTAGGAGTCGCGATTATAGGGATCGCGGCTGTAGGAATCGCTGCGACTATTGCGTTCCCAATACCGATCGCGATCGCTTTCTCCGGAGAAGGCGCGACGAATTCCGCCAAAAAAGTCATCATCCTCCTCATCTTCATATTGCATTCGCACTTCTCGTTTTAGCTCGTAAAGTGCATCCTGAAGATCGGAATAGGCGCGATCGATCGCGCGATCGTCATTGCGTTTGATCGCTTCGCGCATCTCCTGAACCAAAGCTTCAATCCGACGCCGATGGCCGCTAGCAAACTGGCTACCGAAATCTAGCGCCACCTCTTTGAGCTGACGTTCCGCTTCATTGGCCAAGCTTTCAGAACGGTTGCGCTTCTCCACCCGTTCGCGCCGTTCTCGATCGAGCTGGGCAAATTTTTCGGCCTCACGAATCATCTCATTTACTTCCGATTCGCTCAGGGTAGACGCCCCTTGAATCGTGATGCTCTGTTCTCGTCCCGTCGTTTTATCTAGAGCCGTGACTTGCAAAATTCCATTGGCATCAATATCGAATGCCACTTGAATTTGGGGAATTCCCCGAGGTGCTGGCGGAATTCCCGTGAGCTTAAACCGACCCAACGATTTATTATCCGCCGCCATTTCCCGCTCTCCCTGGAGAACATGAATTTCCACCAGAGTTTGATTATTTTCTGCGGTTGAGAAAATATCGGACTTCCGCACGGGAATGGTTGTGTTACGGGGAATGAGCTTTTTCATCACACCACCAATCGTCTCTAATCCTAACGACAGGGGTGTCACATCCAATAACAGAACATCTTGAATTTCACTGGTCAAAATTCCCGATTGAATCGCCGCACCAACGGCTACGACTTCATCGGGATTAACATTCTGATTTGGCTCTTTATCAATGAAGCTTCGCACCAGTTGTTGCACCATTGGCATGCGAGTCGAACCGCCCACCAGAACCACTTCATCAATTTGTGATGGACCTAAACCGGCATCTGACAATGCACGCTTGAGAGGCCTGCGTAAGCGGCTAATCAGATCCGCACAGAGTTCTTCAAACTGAGCGCGGGTAAGTCGCGTCTCTAGATGTTTTGGCCCATCCTCAGTGGCGGTGATAAACGGCAAATTGATATCTGTAACCGTGACCCCCGACAGCTCAATCTTCGCTTTTTCTGCGGCTTCATAAAGGCGTTGCAGCGCTTGGCGATCCTGTCTGAGATCGATGCCTTCGCTTTCCAAAAACTGCTCTGCTAGCCAGTTAACAATCTTTTGGTCAAAATCATTACCACCGAGCTGAGTGTCACCGCTAGTCGCTTTGACCTCGAATACACCGTCTCCCACATCCAAAATGGAGACATCGAAGGTGCCACCTCCCAGGTCAAATACCAGAATGGTTTCGCTCTGTTGGCGATCCAACCCATAGGCTAACGACGCGGCTGTTGGTTCATTGAGAATTCGCAAGACTTCTAACCCAGCAATTCGTCCTGCATCTCGCGTTGCTTGTCGCTGAGAATCGTTGAAGTACGCCGGAACGGTAATCACTGCCCCTGTCACTGCCTGTCCCAAGTATCGGCTGGCTTCATCCGCTAGCTTCCGCAGTACCATTGCCGAAATTTCCTCAGGCGCAAATTCCTTCTTTAAGCGGGGACACCTGATTTTGATGTTGCCATTGTCATCGCGGCGAATCGTGTAGGGAACGCGCTTAGACTCGGGATTTAACTCCGCATACTTGCGGCCGATGAACCGTTTAACTCCATAAAACGTATTCTGAGGATTGAGTACCCCTTGACGGCGTGCCATTTGTCCGACTAAGCGTTCCCCATCCTTACTGAAGCCAACCACCGAAGGTGTTGTCCGCATTCCTTCTGCATTGGCAATTACAACCGGCTTGCCACCCTCCATGACAGCCACCACGGAGTTTGTTGTTCCCAGGTCAATGCCGACTACCTTGCCCATGCGTGTTTTTATCTCCTCTCGATCGATGCCACTAACTCAGCCAACGCTTTACTTATCTTTATATACAACTGACAAAAGGGGGGCTCATCAGTGGGATTGTACAAAAGATTTAATCACCAAGTGACCCCTCTCTCAGCTACTATAAGCTTTGTACTCTAGTGCTGAAACTATTCTATCGTGCTGCTGTTGCCTGTCTGAGTGCGGCAATGATAGAGGTGTGCCTTTAAGATGACTCCTCTCCAGAAGATGCTGCGTTGGCAAAGCTCATACGGCTCAGGAACGTGCGGAGGCGATCGCTTTTTGGATGAGTGAGTACTTCTCTGGCTCGACCCGATTCCTCCACCTGACCCTGATTCAAAAACAGCACTCGATGCGCGACCTCACGAGCAAATTGCATCTCGTGAGTGACGACCACCATCGTCATACCTTCTTGAGCCAGTTGTTGCATGACTAGCAGTACTTCTCCGACCAATTCTGGATCGAGAGCGCTCGTTGGTTCATCAAAGAGCATAACTTGAGGATTCATGCACAGACTGCGCGCGATCGCAACCCGTTGTTTCTGTCCTCCAGAAAGTTGTTCGGGATAGTTGTCTGCTTTTTCAGGTAAACCCACCTTTTTTAAATAAAATCGCGCTCGCTCTTCGCTCTGGCTACGAGATTGTCCCAGGACTTGACGTGGAGCTAGCATCAAGTTTTCCAGTACGCTCAAATGAGGAAACAAGTTGAACTGCTGAAAGACCATGCCAACTTGGGTTCGCAGTCGCCGCAGTTGCTTCGAGCTGAGATTAGGGTTCGACAAATCTATTCCATTAACCACTAAGCGGCCGCCATTAATGGTCTCCAAGCGGTTGAAACAGCGTAGCAGCGTACTTTTGCCACAGCCGGAGGAACCAATCACGGCAACAACTTCCCCCCGGTTAATCGAACCGCTAATTCCTTGTAAAACTTTAAGAGAACCAAAGCTTTTTTCAATTCCCTCAAAGATAATTGCCGGAGTCGAATCTTTCATTGGCAGTCCGGTGTGCTGATGTTTAATAAGAACTTATACTAACGACATTCCAGCTATTTGTAGTCATTTTGGCATTTAAGTTCTTACAAATAACGGCACATTGATTGTTAAGATTTATCGAATCAGCCAGCCGTTTTTGGTGGCAGTGACGAGTTAGCCGTATATGGCACCCAAAGAAGGGAAAACAAACATGAATAGATTTATTGAGTCTCGGAGATTGCGCCGAGGTGTAATTCTCGGCTTGTGTTGCCTGCTGCTCTTGTTTGTTTCTGTCTTCACTGCTAGTCCCACCAAGGCTCAAAAAACACTCAAGGTGGCTACAGAACCGGCTTTCCCCCCCTTTGAGTTTCAGGGAGATGGCGGGGAATTAGTCGGCTTCGATATCGACTTGATGAAAGCCATTGGCTCATCGGCTGGCTTTGAGGTGCAATTTCAGAGTTTGCCTTTTGATGGAATTATCCCCGCCTTGCAGGCAAACACTGTAGATGCAGCAATTAGTTCAATGACAATTACGGCCGATCGCGAAAAGGCAGTAGACTTTTCCCGACCTTATTTTAAAGCGGGATTAGCGATCGCGATTAAAGCAGACAACAAAGATGTTACGTCACTAGACAGCCTCAAAAATAAGAACATTGCCGTTCAAATCGGCACCACTGGTGCCGCTGAAGCGAAAAAAATTCCCGGCGCTAAGATTCGTACCTTTGATAGTGCGCCATTGGCTCTCCAGGAATTAGTTAACGGGAACGTAGATGCAGTCATCAATGATGCCCCCGTCACGCTCTATGCCATAAAAACTAGCAATCTTCAGGGTATTAAAGTTGTCGAGCAGTTGCTCACCGAAGAATACTATGGCATCGCGACTCCCAAACGTTCTCCCAATCTCGCTGCCATCAACAAGGGACTGACAACCATCCTAAATAACGGTACCTACGAGCAGATTTACCAGAAGTGGTTGAACGCCAAAGCCCCCCAACTGCCTGACACTCTAAAATTTGACAACTCGAAAACAGCCTCGAAACCCAGTAGCATCATCTTGAATGCCCTACCAAACTTGTTACGAGGAGCGCTGATCACGTTAGAGTTGACAGCCCTCTCAGTACTGCTGGGTATGATTGGCGGTTCTATTATCGGCATTGCCCGTCTCTCGACATTAACTCCGTTGCGCTGGCTGACTAGAGCTTATGTAGACTTCTTCCGAGGAACACCTCTGCTCGTGCAGATTTTCATGATTTACTTTGGTCTACCAGCTCTAGCAGAGGGGTTTGGTGTTCACTTCAGTTTGAGTCGTCTAGCTGCTGCCGTAATAGCTTTAAGCCTCAATAGTGCCGCCTACCTTGCCGAAATCGTTCGTGCCGGTATTCAATCGATCGATATCGGACAATCAGAAGCGGCCCAATCGCTGGGGCTAGGTAGCGTTGAAACTAGGCGCTACGTCATCTTTCCCCAAGCAATACGGCGCATGCTACCCCCATTAGGCAATGAATTTATTACCCTCCTCAAGGACACTAGTTTAGTCGCAGTTATTGGTTTTGAAGAGCTATTTCGCCAAGGTCAACTGATTGTCGCCAACAACTTTCGCCCGTTTGAGATTTACGCAGCGGTTGCTCTCATATATCTAGTCCTAACTATTCTCTCCTCAAGAGCTTTTGGCTGGCTAGAAACCTGGATGAATCCTATCCATAAATCATCTAAAATCAAAAGCCAACCAGCCAGAGAGTCAAGCGATTCTGTTAGCCTCTAATGGCTGAGGATGAAAAGAAATGGGGCGAGAAGATGGTTTGATGCTTTAATACAGTGCAGTTAGGCTGTGAAGTAAGGAAAAGTATGAAATCTCTACTTCAGAAACTGGTTCGTGTGCTGGCCATGCGTTATGGCAAATTCTCGGGTTTCTACCGCAAGCTCTGCCAACCCATGGGAGGAGAATATGCAGAATTTCTCCGCCATCATGGTAACTTCCGCGAAATTGGAAAAGACTGTAGCATTCTCACCACAACCGTCTTCACTGACCCCGCTTACGTCCGCATCGGTAATAACGTTCACTTCTCATCCTGCACGCTGATCGGTCATGATGGATCGATCGCCATGCTCAATCAAGCCTACAACGTCAAGCTGGATTCCGTCGGTAAGATTGACATCCGCGATAATGTCTTCATTGGTTACAATGCGATTGTTCTCCCCGGCGTCACTATCGGTCCAAATGCAATAGTTGGTGCAGGTGCCGTCGTGACAAAAGACGTGCCGGAAGGAACCATCGTCGCCGGAGTTCCCGCTAAACCGATTGGGACGGTTGAAGGCTTGGTCAAAAAATTACAGGCGAAAACGCAATCTCTCCCTTGGTCAGAACTCATTAACGACCGAGAAGGTAGTTTCGATCCTGAAATCGAAGAGCAACTCGTTCAATTACGGGTCGAGCATTTTTATGGAAAAACTGCAACTCCTATGGCTACTTCTCGTGGTTAATTTTTAGTAGGAATCGGCTCTTGAAGCCTCACCCACGAGGGGTGAGAAGGAATCGACAAAGAGCCGATAGCGAAGCGGTAGCGACGTAGGAGCGTCTTGGGTAATAGGTAATGGGCAATTGTCCGCTCTTTCCCTATTACCCATTCCCCATTACCGAAAACTCTATCCACTAATGTCCACCTACCGATCGCAAACTGTATTTCTTGATGTTGCCCGATCGCGTTTAGCAAGAATGCAAACGAGTTAGCAGTACAACAATTTCATCGATCGCATTGCGTAGTGTAGTAGCCGATTGGTCGGATTGATTCACGATAATGCTAAACACAATGGGTTGATAGCCAGGAACATCCAAATACCCCGATAAGGACGAAACACCACTCATCGAACCCGTCTTGGCGCGAAGCTGGCCTTGAGCAGGGGTATTGCGAAAGCGATGGTGGAGCGTCCCGGTAACACCAGCCATGGGCAACGAAGCGCGATAAATAGCAGCTTGTGGTGTTGCTGCCATGAGTTGGAGAGTTTGGACGAGTGCCTCCGGGCTGACTAAGTTATGACGAGATAAACCCGAACCGTCAGCCAAGACGTAGCTTTCTGGGTCAACGCCTAACTCGGTTAAGGTAGTTTTTAACTGGTTCAGTCCTAACTCAGCCGAGTCACTGCTAGCATTGGCAGCAAGCGATCGCTTTCCCGACAAACCGAGAGTGCGTAACAGCACTTCTGCATACAGATTATTGCTCTCCTGATTGACCTCTGATACTAAAACCGATAAGGGCGGGGATTCAATCGCCGCCAATTCCCGTTCGCCAGCTGTCGTACCTTGAGAAACCACTGACGCCCCCTGTACGCTAATGCCCTCAAGCGCCAGTACATTCCGAAAATGCTGCAAAAAATACCGAGCAGGGTCGAGAATAGCTAACCCAAAGGGTTCTGGCTTGGCGTCCACAGCCAGCTGACCTTTAATTCGCAGTACTGGCTGACCCAACACAGCCGTGACGGTTACAGATGTGGGTGTTCCTGCTTCAGCCGTTATCGAATCATTTTCAATCTGCCACTGCTTTGCCGCAATCGCATCAGCCCAACTCATTTGTAACGGTTGACCGAGCTGTTGAGGCGATAAGGTCAGATCGACTGCGTTTTGATTCAAAATTAAACTGCTAACTGGCGCTCCATAGTAAGACTGAACATCCTCCCATTCCCAATGAGGATTTACCTCATCTCCTTGAAAGTAGCTAGGATCGACCAGTAGCTGTTTGATCTCTCGACTTCCCTGATGCTTCAGCTGTTGTGCTAATTCCCTCAACTGAACATCCGTCAAACTGGGGTCGCCTCGTCCTACCACCCGCAACACACCAGTCCCTGTATCATAAACTGATGTCCGAATCTTAAAGTCCGAACCGAGCTGACGTAAGGCAGCAGCCGTTGTCAGTAACTTTGCATTGGAGGCTGGAATAAAGTATCGTTCAGCATTACGGCTGTAGAGGACGCGACTCTTATTCCCAAGTGATAGCGGTTCGATCAGGATGCCCCAACGCGCTCTCTGCAAGGGAGGACGCTCGATCGCACTATCAATGGCAGTTGGGAGTTCAGCAGGGCATATTGATGCAGCAGAGCGAAGATTTTGAGTCAGAGGAAGCTCGCTAGCCCGAACAGTCAATACGCGATCGAACACAACAAAGCGTAATGCGATCGCCATTAAGCCGATCGCGACCCCTCTAAGAATTATCGGAGTTTTGAGAAAATACAGCTGATAACTTTTCACTGCTCACTGCTCACTGCTCACTGCTAAATTCTGTTGCTACAGTTGCCATTCCCCCTCACTGCTGTTTTCAATGGAAACACGGCAGCACAAGAAAATTTCTGGAAACAACAAGGATAGACATGCAACAAGGAGATTTACAAAACTCAACTCCCGACGAAGGAGATTTAGAAAGCTCAAATCCTTCTGCTCAAGCAGCAGGAGATTTGGAAGATTCCGCATCTTCCACTAACGTACAGCCGTCTAAAAGCGGTGGTAGCACTCTCTTACCAAAGATTGCGATTGTGCTTTCTACCTTAGCGTTATTGGGAACCGGTGTAACCCTTTTGCAACTCTCTCAAGTCCAGAAGCAGATTGGGCAGTTAAAGACTGCCGTGCGTAAGTTAGAAACCGCACCTAAACCAGCGCCAACTCCTGCACCTACTCCTACAACCGTCAACACAGAGATTCAACCTGGTCAGTTTGTTCAACCTGCCTTTGGCACTAAAGCACGAGTGGAGTTGCTTTCCGTCAAGCGGATTCTCAACCCAGAGACAGGGACTCGTGATGTGGTCAATGTCCAAGTGCGAATTCGTCGTCTAGCCGCAGATGATCAACTCGCTGGTGATGTTGCCATTTCCGTATACAACGCGACTGCCCGTAATCCTCAAACCGGCGATACTTACGGCTCGATTGGGATCGATCGCTCAACTGGAGGTGTGTTCTTATCCTCAATACCTAAAAATGCGTCAGCTGATGCTTATGTGTGGCTAAGAATTCCGGAAGGGATTAACGCGATCGATTTGTATATTCCCGATACACAAGTCTTTAAGAACGTGCCAATTTCCAATTAGCCTGTTGTTGTATTCAACCGATGATTGAGCCAGATTGAGCAGAAGCGCGGCTTATAAACAAAAAATCAAGCTCTTGGCTATGAGTGAACCAGCACTCTAGGTACAACTTGCTAATCAGTCTATAGGTAGATGCGAAAATCTACACTTCCCCAATTAGGTGAAGTAATTCCGAGAAACTTAGCCATATTGTGTTTTAAGTAACAGAAAAAAACACAAAACTGGATAGCTCAAGGTGGCTACGATCGACGGGACGAATGGTGATGACATCCGAAATGGCACAGACGACGATGACGCCATAAATGGTTTAGCAGGCAATGATACCCTCAACGGAGGACGTGGTGCTGATACTCTTGATGGTGGGACGGGCAGCGACCTTCTACAAGGAGGCTTTGAACCCGATACCTATATTGTTGATAACGTAGGAGATCGGATTGTTGAAGTTGACGAGCAGGGCTCCTCTGACATCGTTTACTCTTCCGTCACTTGGACGCTAGGTAACTACCTAGAGGATCTGTTTCTCACGGGTAATGCTGCCATTAGTGGTACGATACTATTACCGATTTTCAGGTTGGTCAAGATTTACTGTGCTTCTCGGCTAGAGGATTCGGTGGTGGGCTAACCAAGGGAGCAAGTCTGAGTGCCGCTCAATTTACTATCAGTTCAGCAGCGGCAGATAGTAGCGATCGCTTTATCTACAACAGTTCCACAGGCGCTCTGTTCTTTGATGTGGATGGTACAGGGGCAACGGCACAATTGCAAATCGCAACTCTCCAGACTGGGCTTGCCCTAACCAACGCCGATATTCGCATTTTCTAAGCGATTACTGAGTTTGTTCTTAATAGAGGTTGAGCTTTGTTATGCTGCTTGTAACGTCGTGAAGCCGAGCATCTTTCAACCTAATAATTCATCCACGGCTACACTAAAACTTTGCAGGATAATTTGAGTGTTGACTACTTCTCCACAAGTGTATAACAGTCTTTGCTGCTCGGTTATGACAACAATCCATTGACTATCAGGCAAGACTAACCAAACTTCCTGGCAACCGGACTTTAGGTATTCATTAGCTTTAGAAAATACGTCTTCTGCGGTATCGGTAGGAGAGATAATCTCAGCAATGAGTGGAAAACTCTGGGGTAGCACATTAGAGTCACCGAACTGGGCAAGTAATTCTGGTGTGAGATAGGCAACATCTGGACGACGTATCTGCTGATTAGTACGACAGGGCGCTTCTGTATAAACTTCTCCACCCAGATTATGGTTGTCCTTGTAATTTCCCCAGTAACGAGCCAGCCTAGACTGTATCCGACCATGTTTTAGCGTCATTCCAGTTTTCTCCACAAGTTGCCCATCCACCCATTCCATATTCTCCGGGGGATTTTGCAGATAGTCTTCTAGAGAAAAGGCTCCTATCTGATTTGGAACAACTATCGAAGCTACCATTTCTTCTGTTCCCTGTTGCAACTCTTTCTTTTCATGATGCCTTAGCGATCGCGTTTTATTCCTGCCCTTGCTCGGTGTAGGCTTGGCCTCTGTCATAGAGGCAGACAAAGATATGGAAATAAAAAGGCGGTTCTACAACAAGCAGAACCGCCCAAATCACAAGTTAGCGGAGCAAACTTTATCGGGCAACACCTTGGATTGAAGTCACATCAATCGGCTTGATGAAGTACAGGCGCAGGAACTGCCAACCGTTCGAGACGTAGAGCGGTAGCTTTTGGAACCATTGCAGGAATTTGGGAGTGTTGGAAGATGCGATCGCGCTCAGTTTCTCGTTATTCTTGATGCAGATTTCTAAGCGATCGTAAAACTCTGGGTTCTCGACATCCAGGATTACCGGGAATACCCGCCCTGCCGTTTCGTTCGTCTTCTCAATCACATACTTATCGTACTCGCGGGCATCTAAACCAATTGCCGCGTAGAAATCCGAGCGCTGGATGTCATTGAGATACATCGTCACGAACACCGACAGCAAGAAGAACCGAGACCATAGCTTCGCCTTCCAGTCATTCAAAACTCCAGGCTGTGCTCTCATGATGGCATCGAAGAAATCGCCGTGGCGGTTTTCATCCTGACACCAGTTTTCAAAGAACCGGAAAATCGGATAAACCCGGTCTTCTGGGTGTTTCTCCAGATGACGATAAATCGTGATGTACCGCCAGTAACCAATTTTCTCGGAGAGGTAGGTGGCGTAGAAAATAAACTTGGGCTTAAAGAACGTGTACTTGCGGCTCTTGGTCAGGAATCCTAAATCCAGCGACATGTTGAAATCTGACATCGCCTTATTCAGGAACCCGGCATGACGCGCCTCATCGCGAGACATGAGCGTAAAGCACTCTGCCAGTACTGGGCTTTTGTCTTTTAATCGGCGTCCCAGTTCTTTGTACAGCAGGAATCCAGAGAATTCCGCCGTACAGGAACGCTCTAGAAACTCAATAAACAACCGACGAGTGTCCCCGTCAATATGATCCCAAGACTGCTCAAACTCCGCATCCCGGACAAAATGGTGGCGATTGTAGTCAGCGCGGAACTCCTCTAGGATTGCTTGCAGCTCATCCTCATTCGGCGAGATATCCATCCGCGCCATTTCATCAAAATCAGTGGTGTAAAACCGGGGCGTCAGTAGGGTTTCCTTCGCCGGGACTTTCACCCCTGGTCGCATTTCTTCAAAGCCAGGTTTTTTAAGGGAATCTACCATGTTGCTCGTTTTCTTTGCTTATAAATCTGGTTTGGGTGGTGTGGCGATTTGCAGGTAACTCGACGCACGCCCATACTGAACTGCATATTGAGTCTACCAAGCTCTAGGCGAGTGAAAAAATCCCGTCCACATTAAGAGTTGCAACATTTTCTCAATTTTTGTGACATTTTGTCGGTTTTCTGTATCCGAATGCAGATGCTGTGTTAGAGAAAATGCTGAAAAATCGCATTATTCGCCCGAAAACTACGCTCGTTACCGATGTTGTAACGATTGCTAGTGAAAGCTTGGGAATGTCTATCCTAATACTAGGTAGAACAAAATAGAACATCTTTAGATAAAAGCTTAAGGCATTGAGGCTATGAGCCGTACAAATACTGAGCGACTCGCTACATCCTACATTCTTAGTGCAGCTTGGATTTTCGGCTTGGGAGGACTCCATCGTTTATACAATGGCAAAATTACCACGGGTTTATTGTGGCTGTTCACCCTCGGTTTTTTTGGTTTTGGGCAGTTTGTCGATCTGTTCCTCATTCCCGGTATGGTTGATGAGTACCAGCTCAAACTTCTAGCGAAAAGTGGTTTTG